>CAYPEU010000072.1:0-14158 GCA_964409855.1 uncultured Desulfocapsa sp. | reverse complement strand
TGAAAAACGAAATGAGAAAGGCCCCTTTCCCCTGCCGGTCGGGATCACTGATATCCCCAAGGAGAAACCCCCAGAGTACAAAGAGATAGAGAATGGCAAGGACATGCCACATAGAGGCAAACCGGGCCAGAGCCCAACTCTGTCCGCCGTCGGCTTCAGCAGAACGAAGCAGGTAGAGGGAGACCTTTTTTCTACTGAAAACAACAACAATTGCCGCCAGGAGGAGCAGGCCTGTAGCTAGAACCAAGAGCAGGACATATGCACTGTTTCGGCTTATCTGCAGTTTCATCAGGAATACGACGAACATCAGGGGGAACACGATATAGGCGGAAACGCCAAGTATCATTTGGTGCAGCCTTTTTGCCGCCTCGTCAGTAAGCGGCAGCAGGCGGAAACTACTGAAAGAGGGTGCGCAGAGGAGCAGAGACGACAGAGCAAGAGAGCGGAAAAGACCCAGGCCAATGAGACAGGAGAGAAAGAGAGGCCGAAGGGACTTCTCGGAACCTCCGAGAATCAGGTAAAAGAGGACAACTCCGCAGCAGAGAAAGATGACAAGACCGATGATCCGGGGCAGGATATTTGCCGCTGCCGACCAGAATTTGACCAGGCCTGTCTGATCAGGCGGGAAGGTAATATCTGTTTGCAACAGTTTCGAACAAAAGAGTCTGCGAAAGAGTTGCTCCACACCATAGCTGACAAGGAGAATGAACAGGAGAGTGGTTACGCCGGATCTGGCCCCATCTGCAAAAAGGGGAGCCAGAACATTCCTGACTTCCGGAAACACCTGAGGAACATAGTTCCAGAGAATGAGCAGTCTGCCGGATGACCCGTCGGCTGAGGACTCCATTGTATTCAAAAGACTGCCCAGGACAGCAACCGGTCCGCTTCCTTTTGGAGGAGAGGCGGCGGCAACTTCGGCCTCTTTCCGCAATTCTTCTATGAACAACTGGCGAACCTGTTCATCAGACAGGCCTGCCAGGAGGGCATCCACATTTGATGCGCTAACAGGTTCCGTTAATGCGACCGGGCTCTCTGAAGCGGAAAAAGAAAAATTCGCCCATCCCGCCTGTACACTCAACAGCAGTAACGTTATCAGGAGCAAACGTCTAAGCAGCTTAACACTTCCTTTCATCCTTCCCTCCGTTGCAGGGGCTTATTCCGCATTTTTTTTACTCTTCCCTCAGGTAACTGTCCAGCAGTGCATAAGAAAAAGAATATTTGCCATACAGGATACGATACTCAAGCAACGGAGGCAAGGGGGAACTCAGAGCCCCAATCTTTTTTAGACAAAAGGCGTTGTGTTCTCCCCAGTTGCACTCCTCCCAGGACTGCAACTGCCGCAAACCCTCTCTCCCCGACAATTTTCTTTTTTACAACAAGCAGAAAAATTTTGTTTCACGTGGTTTTTACGATACAATAAAGAAGAGCTGAAAATGCTGACTGTCACCAGACTTCCACCACTGAGACTCTTATGTTGCCGGGAAAAAACCAAAACAGGATGGATCCGACACTGTCTTTTCACCTCATGAAGTTCGCCATCATGGACTATCAGAAAAACTCAAGTGAGCTGAGCGAAGAAGAATATCTTCGTATCTATAAGCTGGCCAGCGAAGAAACGCTTCTCCATCAACTCATCCTCGCTTCCGATGAAGCCTGCTATGTAGTTGTTCCCAACCCTGTCCTCCAGCGAACCCTCCTCGCCATCATTAGTGAATACCCTGATGAAAATATCTTTCGGGCCTTACTCCGGGAAAACGGGCTCTGTTTTGCAGACTATCTCATTGCCTTGTCCAACGACCTCAGAGTGGAGGCAGTTCTTGCACAAATCGCCTCCACTGTACAATCTGTCGAGCCACTTGAAATACTTCTCTACTTTCGCAGCCACCAAAACCAGTTTCTCCAGCCGGAACAACGTCGTGCCGACCATATCCTTATTTTTTCCGATCCCTCCTCCCCACTTCTCACGAATCGGGCATTAGAGCAGGTCACGACCCTCCGCCGCAGACTTTGCCGAAATCCGGAAAACTTCAGTGACGAGGCCAAGCGCTATTCCCAAGGCAGCAACGGAAAAAACGGAGGGAGCCTGGGGACAATCAGGCCTGGAGAATTGTGCGATGAACTGGACGGGATCCTTTTCAGCTTGGATGCCGGAGAAATCAGTCCTGTGATCAAGAGCGATGCTGGATTTCATCTCCTCTATTGCCGGGAAATCATTGCGGCAAAGAGTATAAGCTTTGCCGAGGCCTCTTCTCAGATATTTTCCATTCTTCTCAAGAAAAAACAGATGGCAGCCTGCCGTGCCTGGCTGAAGGGTCTTGTCCAACCGATTTAGTCTCATGCCAAGTGACAAATGACGTAATATTTCGAAATGATTTGGTGTTCCTGCAGGTAAGCGAGCTTGCGAGACTCCGAGGCGAAGCTGAAGGCGCATAGCAGCGCCATGCAGCTGAAGCCTCAACGTAGCAAGAACAGCACAGGGCGAGCAAGATGCGGCAGGTGGCGCTTGACAGGACACGAGAACAGGCTCCTGCCGGTGATGGTAAGGGCATGAAAATCAGGACCAAAGGCCAAGCGAACCCTGATGAATCCGGACGCCTAACCTTTTTCAGCTCTGTCTCAGCAAATGTACGGTGATACTATTTTTCAACTCTCAACCGTCAACTCCTGCCTGGAGCCACTGACACCACTCTGCAGTTCCTCTTGCAGACGTTTTTTCAGACGATACCTGTTCCAGTAGGTAAAGGGGGCCCTGCTGACCTTTACTTTACCCTGCGCAGACTCTTCTGGAACCATGAGCAGATCGAGAAGGTGATCTGTGGGCGCCTTGCGGCCGAGAAAATGGGTACAACCGGCACAGTAACTGACTATCCGCTGCGTGCCCGCCTCTTCCACCCGTTTATCCGTCCACTCCTGAGCAAAATCCGGACGAAGGAAGCCTGCCGAGCCCCCTTCTCCGCAACAGAAAGAAGTTGTCCGGCTATGGTTCATTTCTCTGGTTTCCAGACCCAATTGCTGAAGGAGCTCCCGTATACTGCCCTGAACACTCCCTGCAAAACGAACTCCGCAGGGATCATGGACGGTCACCTGCTGCGGTTCCTGTTTACTGAAACGTCCTGACTGAGCAAGTTCTTCATAAACTGTCTGCACCTGCAGCCCTTCCCCGTACTCCTTAAAAATTCGATAACAGTTGGGACAGGCCGTCAGCACCCGCTGTACTGAGTGATGCCGAAGAGTATCACACAACTCTCCAAACATTTTGTTAAAATGGGCGACATCCCCAAGGTCATGGGAAGGTTTGGTGCAGCAGTCAAGGACAATGCCGAGCCCTGGAATCAGCTCCCGCAAAACCTGAAACAAACGGTCGCAGGTCTGCGGCCGGCTCCCGGGCAGGGCGCAGCCCGGAAAAAACACGGTGTGGCAATCCTCAGGCAGATAAAACCAGGAAAAGAGAGAAGAACTGCCCCTTTTTTCATAGGCACGGATGGTCCTGTGCTGGCGAAACTCTCCTTTGCCCTCTGCCACCAGCTCTCTTCGCATATCAAGGAACATGGCTGACGGATCCAATTCCTTGGGACAGACTGCGTGACAAAGCCCACAGAGACTGCATTCAAAGGGAAACTGCCCCTTTTCACCAGCCTGCCACCCTTCAGCCAGATCTTTCGGAGAACCGTATTCCTGCAAAAAGGCACACTCCTTGACACAGATCCCGCAGTTCACACAATCCTGGGCAATCAGCTCAATGGAAGAAAGAGTGCACACTTTCTCCATGCTAGAAAGCATCATATTCATAACAACTACCTTAAACCACTAGTCTTTTAAAACCTACCGTTAAACTATAAGCTGGTCCAGGAACTCCAACTCAAAAAGGACTTACAAGTCTGCCTGCCGACACCATGGTAGACATGATATCATACATGTTGGTAATACTCCCCACCTTGCGCTCCCCTTCCAGCCTGAAAAACTCGAGACAGGTGCCGCACACCCAGATGGTCACCCCTTTTTTTTCCAGCTCCTGCAGGGCCTCCATGGCCTTCCCTTCCGCAGTCACAAGCTTTACCCCGCCGTTATAGATCAGGATATGGGAGGGCATGGGGGAGACTTCGGAGATGGTGGTCACATAGGTCTGCAGCAGGGCCCAGCCCAGTTCCTCACTCCCTCGTCCCATGGTATCGGATGAAAGGACATAGACAAGGTTCGCGCCAGCGGGCAGGTCACAGGGATAATCGGCTTCATCAAAATCTTCTCCAGACTTTGGCTCATCACCAGGGATAATGGAGATCATAAAACTCCCTCCATCCCCTGCCGCAACACTCACCTCACAGCCCTGACTTCTGCCAAAGCGGAGGACATTCTCTCGAGAAGCCTCGTTGTCAACAACAACAATAAAGGGTTCTCCTTGCCCCTGGTCAAGCAAACCCTTTGCCCGTAAAACCGGTTCAGGGCAGTTGAGTCCCCGGCAGTCCATTGTCTTCATCGCAGATCCTCTTTTCATGGTAAATTTTTCTTCACTTTCAAAATCGTTTGCAACATAGTAAGTTGACAGCATCTATCCGTCAAATAGGTAATCACTATTTAACGAGAATTTGCTATCATTTCTGTCAATAGCGTTCACCCTACACACCAGAGAATGAGCATGGATATCCACAAACTTGCAGTCTATTGCAAGGTCATTGAACTGAAGAGTTTCACTCGGGCCGCTGAAGCCCTCCTCCTCTCTCAGCCCACCGTCTCCGAACACATACGTTCCCTGGAAGGGGAGACAGGACAGCTCCTGCTTAATCGCTTGGGCAGGGAGATACGCCCCACCGAGGCAGGGAGCATCCTCTACTCCTACGCTGTCAAGACACTGCGCCTGCTGGAAGAGGCAGAACAGGCACTTGATCAATATGCAGGGAAGCTGAGCGGCCGCCTGCGTATCGGTGCCGGGACCATCCCGGGCACCTATATTCTCCCGAAACAGATCGGAGAGTTCAAAAAAAGATATCCGGATATCTCCATTTCTCTGCGCATCGCCGGATCCAAGACCATTGCTGCGGAAATCCTTTCAGGGGAGCTGGAAATGGGAGTGCTGGGCGCCTGCTGGAAGGAAGCAGGGCTTTCCTGGCAGAAACTCTTTCACGATGATCTCATCGTTGCTGTGCCTGCAGCCCATCCCTGGGCCGGGCTGAAGGAGATCAGGCTGAAGCAGCTGCTTGACGAGCAGTTCATCACCCGTGATCATTCGTCAGGGACCAGGCTGGCAGTGGAAAACATCCTGGAAGCAAATGGCCTGAAGCCGGCAAAAAGAAAAATAATCGCGGAAATGGGAAGCACCGAGGCAGTCCGGGAGGCGGTCAAGGCCGGAATCGGGATTGGTATCCTCTCTTCCCGTGCCATTGAGATCGACCTCCAACAGGGAACTCTGGCAGCCGTTTCCATCAAGGGAGTACAGATGCAGCGCCCATTTTACCTGGTCACTCGCAAGAACCTCAGCCTCTCACCACTCTGCACGGCCTTTATTGAGCGGTTACTGCAGCCAACCAGGTGATCGGGCTGAAGGAAAAGAGTACCCTTCCATACAAAAAAAGGCTGACCTCGTCCCAGGCGGGACATGGACAGCCTTTTCACCTTCAACAAACAAGAAAGAATCAGTGCTCGACCGGGGCCTCCCCAGCAGGAGCAGCCTCTTCAACCTGACTCTCTTTTACATCTTCTACAATTGCAGCCTCCACCGTAACCTGTGCGCTGAGCTGACGCTCAAGGTCTTCAATGATCAGAAACTTGGCAGCCAGTTCCTTGGTCAGGGCAATTCGGGTCTCTTCAAGAATAGCCAGTGAATCATTCTGGGCCCCGATCTTGGAGAGCAGGACGTTCATATTGAGCTTGGTCCTGGCCAGTTCTTCCTCGCTGGCCTGCAGAATCTTTGTCCTCTCCTCCAGGGCTTTTTCCAGAGAGCCGGCACGCAACCCACACGCCTCAACCTCGGCGGAAAGCTCCTGGCTCTTGGCACTGTAGACGTCCACATTATTGGCCAGAGTGTTCTTCACCTCTTCCAGCCCGGCCTGGGCCTCTTCCGCTGCAACCAGAGCACTACTCTTTTCCTCAAGCTCGGCCTTGACAGCAGCAATGTTTTCCTCAAGGGCAGCAAGATCAGCAGTACGCGTATCCAACTGGGCCTGAAGAACTTCTGCTGCCTGGGAATCGCTTGTACTCTCTTTCACCTGCTGTTTCAGGCCAGCGAGTTCCTCTTTCTGGCTGGCAATGATTCCCTTTAAGGTTGCTGCGTCCTTCAGTAATTCTTTGTTCTGGTTCGTAAGTCCCTCAAGGTCTGCCTGGGTCTGACTGACACTAGACTCGTCAACAGCCGCTGCCACAGGCTGCTCTTTCATCGCTGCTAACTGCCGCTCCAGATTTTCACTTTTTTTGTCCTGAACCGATCCCCAGATCGTCCCCATCAGACAGAGAACAACCAGCACGATGATAATCTGATTTTTACTCATAATCTTACCCTCACAAAAAATATATTAGAAACAATTCCTCAGTAGCATAATTATTCAAGCAAGAACTTAACCTACAGAAGATATGAACAGGTGTCAATATCATTATGAGAAGAAAACACCACAAAAATAAAGACCACTTCTGCCACAAACTAAGACGCAGAATCAATGCGTTAGAGCCGTCCCTCTGTCACCCTTCCGGCAGCATCCGGACAGCCCCTTTGTCGGCCGATGCAGCCAGCAGGGCATAGGCTTTCAAGGCCTGTGATACAGGGCGATTACGGTCAACAGGAGAGAAGGCGTGCTTCCCTTTTTCCATCTCCTTTTTTCGCCGCTGCTCCAGCACCTCATCGGAGACCAGGACATTCATTCTCCGCTGCGGAATATCGATCTCCACCTGGTCCCCATCTTTCACCAGACCGATGGCACCGCCGGCAGCCGCTTCGGGTGAGACATGACCAATGGAAAGACCTGAGGTGCCGCCGGAAAAACGACCATCGGTGATGAGGGCGCATTCCTTGCCGAGATGGACCGACTTGAGGTAGGAGGTGGGATAGAGCATCTCCTGCATACCGGGTCCGCCCTTTGGCCCTTCATAACAGATAATCACGACGTCACCTGCCTTGACGCTGTGGTCAAGAATAGCATCACAGGCAGCATCCTGGGAAGCAAACACCCGGGCTGTCCCGGTAAACTGAAAAACGGAAGGATCCACTCCCGCGGTTTTGACAACACAGCCATTTTGGGCAATATTGCCGTAGAGAACGGCCAGGCCGCCATCTTTACTATAGCAGTGTTCCACATCACGAATACAACCCTGGGCACGGTCCAGGTCCGCTTCATCATACATGGTCTCCTGCGAACCCATGACCAGATTACGTCCGCTTTGCGCTGAAGCGCTGAGATAGAGCTGCCGGGCTTCCTCGGAAGGATCTGTGCCTGCAATATCCCATTGCTGCAGGATCTCTTGCAGATTCTTCCCTTCCACTCGACTGACACTGGAATCGATCAATCCTGCCCGATCAAGTTCAGCCAGAATAGCGACAATGCCGCCCGCCCGATTCACATCTTCCATATGGTAGTGTGAAGAGGGGGCAACCTTGCACAGATTGGGAATCTTGCGGGAAAGCGCATCGATGTCGGCCATGGTGAAATCGACCCCAGCCTCGTTGGCAATGGCCAGAAGATGGAGAACCGTGTTGGTGGATCCGCCCATGGCAATATCCAGGGTCATGGCATTGAGAAAAGCAGCCCGGGTGGCAATCCCTCTGGGCAGGACCGAAGCATCACCAAGGGTATACCAGGCATCGGCCATCGCCACAATTCTGGCTGCCGCCCGTTCAAAGAGTTGCATCCGATTTCCGTGGGTGGCGACAACGGTCCCGTTGCCGGGCAGGGCCAGCCCCAAGGCTTCATTCAAAGAATTCATGGAGTTGGCCGTAAACATACCGGAGCAGGAACCGCACGTTGGACAGGCACAGCGTTCCACCACGCCCACCTCCTCATCACTCACTGACTGGTCAGCGGCCATGACCATGGCATCGACAAGATCATAGCGTTTATCGCCGTCAACCCCTGCCTCCATGGGCCCGCCTGAGACAAAGATGGCAGGAATATTGAGGCGCATGGCAGCCATCAGCATCCCCGGAGTGATTTTGTCACAGTTGCTTATACAGATCATGGCGTCCACGGTGTGGGCATTGCACATATACTCTACACTGTCGGCAATAAGCTCACGCGACGGCAGGGAGTAGAGCATGCCGGAATGGCCCATGGCAATTCCGTCATCAATGGCGATGGTATTGAATTCAGCAGCAAAACATCCCAATTCTCCAATCCGCTTTTTCAGCTGCTGCCCGATCTCATGAAGATGGACATGGCCCGGAACAAACTGGGTAAAGGAATTTACAATGGCAATGATCGGTTTACCAAACTGTTCTTCCGTCATCCCGTTGGCACGCCAGAGACTGCGGGCTCCGGCCATTCTGCGACCCTGGGTGGTGGTGGCACTGCGCAGAGAATTCTTCATATCGTTTCACCCTATCTATGGTTAATTAATAAAAAATTACATTGAATTTCTTGTCTCTTTGATGACAATATACTATGAAAATGAAGAGGCGTGTAACATTTTTTCCGGAGGAAAGAGATGAAACAGACAGAACTAGACTACTGGATCACAGCGATGCTGGAGTCCTACGATAATGTTTCCGACTTGAACATTACCGTAGGCAAAACCCTGCAGGTGGAATCAGCAGGTGTCCTGATGCCTGTCAATGTCACTCCGCCGGTGAAGGAGTTGACTCCTTTTCAGGCCGAAGTCTTTGCCCTGAACCTGATCGGCAACAACAAAAGACTGTTACGGGATCTTGTGGAAAACGGCTCCTGCGATCTCTCCTACGCCCTGGGAGAGAAAGCCCGCTTCAGGGTCAACATCTTCACCCAGAAAGGCTATTTTACCACAGTCCTGCGAAAACTGGAAACCACCATTCCAACCATCAAAGGGATGAACTTCCCACAATCCTTCAACAAGATGGCCTCGGAGCTCAACGGCCTTGTCCTCTTTACCGGGGCCACCGGAAGTGGTAAGACCACCTCCCTTGCTGCGCTGCTGCACAAAATCAACCAGGATCGTTCCGTACATGTGGTCACCCTGGAAGATCCCATTGAATATATCCACCCCCATGTCAAGGCCACCTTTAACCAACGGGAACTGGGCAATGATTTCAACACCTTTCCCAACGGCATGCGGGCAGCCCTGCGCCAGGCACCAAAGGTCATCCTGGTCGGTGAGATGCGGGACCGGGAGACCATGGAAATCGGCCTCACTGCCGCGGAGACAGGCCATCTTGTCCTCTCCACCCTGCACACCATCGATGCCGGACAGACCATTAACCGCATATTGGGTATGTTTGAGGAGGGAGAACAGCCGCAGATACGCAACCGACTGACAGACACCATCCGCTGGGTCGTGGGACAGCGCCTGCTCCCCAAAATAGGAGGAGGGCGGGTGGCTGCCATGGAGGTCCTCTGTACCAGTCTGCGAGTCAAGGACCTGATTATCAACGGTGAAACAGAAGAGAAGACCTTCTATAAAGTCATTCAACAGGGCGGGGCAATGGAGATGCGCACCTTTGATCAGCATATCCTGGAACTCTACGAATCTGAAATGATCACCGAAAAAACAGCTCTCAACTACTGCTCCTATAAAAATGAGATCGCCCGAGGCCTTGATACCATTAAGTCCTCACGCGGCGAGTCGACTTCCAGCCTTTCCGGACTGGCCATGGAGCCGGACGAGAATGAGAATCGCTGGTAACCCGCAGCAGACACATTGTCTCCCAAGCACTTACTCTTAAGAGGACTGCAATGACCATCATCTGTCCCCACTGCACAAAAAAACTGAAGCTCAACGATAAAATAAAATCGTCTGTGCAGAACCTGCCTCCCGGCGAATCGTTACGCCTCAAATGTCCTCAGTGCAAAAACACCATTTATGTCGATGAGGCCAGCCTGTCGAATGCTGTGGAAAAACAGACCCCGGCCCTGAACAGACAACAGTCAGGAGTGAATCAGAATGCTCAAATACAGCCTCCGACCCCCCCGGACATCACCTGGCTCAAAGAAGGCGTCTTTGAAGAGGAAGAAGTTGTTGAAGACATCCCTCAGGCCTTGATCCTCATCCAGCCCGGGGATGAACGTGACAAGGTGGCTGAAGCAGTTGAAAGCATAGGCTATCAGCCCACCTTTGCAGAATCTGCTAAAGATGGTATGGAAAAGATGCAGTTTGTCAACTATGCGGGTGTCATTTACCATTCCCAATTCGAGGGCAGGGGCCTGGATCACTCCTCCTTTCACCAATTCATGAGCACCATGGGAATGCAGAAGCGCCGTTTTATCTTTTACATCCTCATCGGTCCGGAATTTTATACCCTCTATGACCTTGAGGCCCTGGCCTACTCGGCCAACCTGGTGGTCAATGACAAAGAAGTCCCCCAGCTGTTCACCATCCTGCGCAAGGCCATTCCCCAGTACGAAGAACTCTTCGGCAACCTGATGGCGGAGATAAGCGCCTATAGCGGCTGAAACTTATCTCGACGATTCGACCATGAAAAATAGATATTCAGAAAAGGATGCCTCCACATTCCATTCCCGGGAAGGAACCAATGCAGATCTTGTCATGCGCACCTACACCTCCCGGCTCATTGGCCAGGAAGAGGATCTGGTCCTGCACGGCGGGGGCAACACTTCGGTCAAATCACAGGTAACGACCCTGCTCGGAGAGAGTTGCGATGTCCTCTTCATCAAGGGCAGCGGCTGGGACCTTGGCTCTATCGAGCCGCAAGGCTTTCCTGCCCTGGACCTGAACTACCTGCAGCGACTGCGCAGCCTGGAGAGCCTGAGCGATGAAGAGATGGTCAACCAGTTCAGGACCCATATGCTGGATTCCTCTGCGCCCAACCCCTCCATTGAGACCCTGGTTCACGCCTTTCTGCCCCATAAATTTATTGATCACACCCATGCCGACGCCATTGTCACCCTGACCAACATGGATCAACCGGAGGATCGATTAAGAGCAATACTTGGAGACAAGATAGGTATTCTCCCCTGGATCATGCCCGGCTTCCCCCTTTCCAGGAAGGTGGTGGAACTCTATGAGCAACAGCCGGAGATCGAGGCCATTATCCTCCTCAACCACGGCATTTTCACCTTTGCAGAGACAGGCGAACTTGCCTACTCCAGGATGATCCACTACGTCACCCTGGCAGAGGAGTACATCGCCTCCCGCCAGCCTGCCAGCTCTCAACCTGCAGTTGTTTCCACCAGCGCACAGGTACCTGCAGAGACACTCCTCCCACTCCTGCGTGGCGCACTGACCACGCGGGAAGCGGGTTCTTTCCGGCGCCCTTACCTCCAGCTGCGACAGGACAAAGAGATCCTTCACTGCCTCCAGGAAAAAGGGGCGCAGCAATGCTATGAAAGCGGTGTCCTCACCCCGGACCATGTCATTCGCACCAAAAACTACCCCCTATGGCTGGACGTGCAGGGCACCGACGAAGAAGGCATCAGCCACACCATCGAGTCTGAACTCAGTGCCTATGAGGCAGCTTACCAGGAATATTTCGAGCAACAGGTGACAGACAAGGATGTAGAACGCATCCGCCTGGACTGCAAACCCAGGGTTGTCCTGGTTCCGGGGCTTGGCATTATCACTGCCGGAGGAACGGAAAAAGCGGCCGTCATTGCCGGAGACATAGCCGAGCACACCCTGCTGGCCAAAAAGCGGGGCAGGAGTATCGCACCCTACCGGGAACTGGCCCAGTCCCATATCTTTGACATGGAATACTGGAGTCTGGAGCAGGTTAAACTGGGTAAGGCCTCCCCCCTGTCCCTTAGCGGAACCGTGGCCCTGGTCACCGGAGGCGGCGGAGCCATTGCCTGCGGCATTGGGAGAAAACTCCTGGCAACAGGGGCACACGTCTATCTCACCGACCTGGACGAGGATCGCCTGAACCGGGTAGCAGCACTGCTCGCGCAAGAGTTTCCCGGGGACAGAATCGGGACGCTGGTCATGGACGTCACAGATCAGGAGTCTGTCAGCAGCGGTATGCAGACCGTCATCAAACAATGCGGCGGTCTGGACATCCTGGTCCCCAATGCCGGACTGGCCTATGTGGCCACCCTGGAAGAACTTGAGGAACAGAAGTTCAGACAGGTGACAGAGGTGAATACCATGGGTGTCTTTCAGGTCATCCAGGCAGCCATTCCTGTGTTTCGCAGACAGGCTTTGCTTGGCAAGGCACCAGCGCACATCATCATCAACAGCTCCAAGAACGTCTTTGCCCCGGGAGCCGCATTTGGCGCCTACTCTTCATCCAAGGCAGGGGCTCACCAGCTGGGAAAAATTGCGGCCATAGAACTTGCAGGCTACAATGTCCGGGTCAATATGATCAATGCCGATGCCATCTTTGATGACCACGGCATCTCATCCGGACTCTGGGATGTGGTTGGCCCGGACAGGATGCGTTCTAGAAATCTGGACCCTGAAGGGCTGAAGGCCTATTACCGGGAGAGAAACCTGCTGAAGACCGAGGTCCTGGCCGATCATGTGGGTAATGGGGTTGTCTTTTTCGCTTCCAGCCTGACACCCACCACCGGCGCCACTCTCCCCGTGGATGGCGGAGTCGCTGCCGCCTTTCCCCGCTGACCGCCCAATCCGCACTCTTTTCTTTTTTCACCCTCTAAATTTTGAGATTCACCCTGGAGTGTGATAAAATTCATTATGAAGAATAGGATTTCTTATCCTGTCCTCCAGTCACAGTTTTCCTCGTTGTATAGACAGGGTCTGCCCATAAGGAGAAAGCATGCTCAAAGCCCAAGACATCATGAGTCGAGACGTTATCACCATTCACTGTCAGACCTCGGTGAAGGAACTGGCAAAACTCCTGACCACTCATCATATCAGCGGTGTCCCAGTGGTGGATGATGCCGATAAGGTGATTGCAGTGGTGACCGAAAGCGATCTCATCGACCAGTCAAAAAAGCTCCATATCCCAACGGTAATCACCATCCTCGATTCAGTTTTCTACCTGGAAAATCCGGATAAAATGGAAGCGGAAATGAAAAAAATTGCCGGGACCAAGGTTGGCGATATCTGCAGCGGTCCTCCAAAAAGCGTGGCACCGGAGACCCCCCTGGACGAGATCGCAACCATCATGGCGGAAAAAAAACATCCACACCATTCCAGTATTGGATCAGGAAAAGCTTGTTGGCATCATAGGTAAAAAGGACATCATTGAAACCCTCACCGGCTAACGGCTATCTTGAAATAGAATTTTTCCAGGTGGTCTTCTATCAGAACAAGGAGGTTTTGTATGGGAAAGGAATTGGCTACGATATGTATGCATTCTGCAAAAGATTTCAAAAAACTGGGAAAGGCCATTACCAAGCTGGCTAAGAAGCAGGGCCTCATTGCCATCACCAACCGCGTTTCCCTCTTCATTGAGGGGAAGCCCTGTCGCAGATGGTGGTTTGCCGACAAAAAAAACGGGATTCTCATCTCCGTGGAATATGGCCTGATAGACAAAGAGGCCATGAACTTTCTCACCAACGAGATCCTAGAATGAGTCGTTGAAATTCTCCGAAGCACGATTTCTCTTTCCCTGAGAGAAATCGTGCTCTTTCCTTGTATTTTCCTCTAATTAGCTTCGGATGCAGGATAAGGCAGCCAACAAAAACATTAAAATTCCCCATTGGCTCCTGCCCCCCCTGACTCCTGGACAAATACTTTTTTTTCTGCCCACCTCCAAGAAGTTCTTGTCTTTCCATTTTTTTTTTGCTATAAAATATATCTTTTATCAGAAGAAGGGTGCCGTTTTGAGCTGTAGCCTTCTTCCTTTACAGGTCGATGAATGAACCTGCTTTTTTTGTTCATTTCATCGATAAACCAATAACCCTAACACTTGGCCCTGCCCCTTGGGCCGCAAGAAGAGTAAAATCCATGACAGAGGAACTTAAACAAACAACCCAGGACAACAGCGACGAAGAGTTGAGCTTTGCAGAACTCTTTGAAATGGAAGAAAATAATACAGTGGTCAACGTCGGAGATGTGGCCATCGGTACCATTATCGGTACTGTGGACGACTATGTCCTTGTAGATGTCGGAGACAAGGCAGAGAGCTACA
>CAYPEU010000071.1:0-14199 GCA_964409855.1 uncultured Desulfocapsa sp. | reverse complement strand
TGCGACACCAGGATTAGGAATCCTGTGCTCTATCCCCTGAGCTACGCGGGCATGCTGGGAGTTCAGGAATATACCTGAGTCGGGTGAAAACGCAATATTTTTTGGAATTAGAGTGTTTCTCCGTCGGCGATTTCCTTTCCCGGGTACGCTTCCTCCCGGAGCTTAGCATTAACGATGCAGTTACGACCTATGATTACGCCTGGAGGGACGACTGCCTCTTTGCCGATCAAAGAAATACCTGTATAGAGATGCGTTGGATACTGTTCGTTAGGTATTTCATGGTTACTGCCGGATCCTACAATCGCATCCCCCTGAATCCGGACTCGCTTATCGCAGATGGTCAGATCCACCATACTGTCTTTCTCCACAACACAATCGGAAAAGAGGATTGAATCCCGAACCACGGCCCCCTCTTCCACAACCACACCTGGGGCGAGGACCGAATTCTGTACAGACCCCCTTATGGAACAACCGGCAGAGATCATAGAACAACTCACTTGAGCATTATTCCCGTAGTAGGCTGGAGCACGATCGGCAGACAGGCCGTTGCTCTCTATATTTGTGCGAATCCCCCACAGTTCAGGTGAGATGCCGCTATCCTTGCGAATGACATCCATGTTGGCCTCCCAGTAAGACTGGATCGTGCCCACATCCCGCCAGTACCCATAGAACGGATAGGCAAAGACATTATCATTGGCAATGGCTCGCGGTAAGATATGCATACCAAAATCATTTTCCGCCCGGTCCCTGCTTAAGGTATCCAGCAGATATTTGTAATCAAAGACATAAATTCCCATGGAAGCCAGGTTCGTTCGGGGATTTTCCGGTTTTTCCTCCCAGTCAACAATCCTGTTCTCGTTATTAATTATCCCGGCCCCAAACTGATGGATCTCACTGATGGGAACCACCATCATGCCCACCGTCACATCCGCCTTTTTAAAGCGATGATATTCGAGCATGGCGTGAAAATCCATGTGATAGATATGGTCACCCGAGAGAATAACTACCTCATCCGCCGGGTTTTTCTCCAAGAAATCAACATTTTGCCGGACAGCATCTGCGGTCCCTTTATACCAATCAGAATCCTTAAATCCAGTGTGGGGCGGCAGGATCTTGACCCCGCGACTGCGTCCGGTGAAATCCCAGGCCTCACCCATTCCCAGATGGCGCATGAGCGAGAGGGGTTTATACTGAGTGAGAACACCGACCTTTGTAAGCCCGGAATTCATGACATTACTGAGACTGAAATCAATAATACGGTACAAGCCGCCAAAGGGCACAGCCGGCTTGGCACGACTCTCTACCAGAATGTTCAATCGACTGCCGACTCCTCCGGCAAGAAGCAGAACCAGCGCCTCCTTTTTCACCCTCATTTCAACACCTCCCCTGCCTCGACATGTTTCATCCACTGCTCAGCAGTCAGGTGTGGATAAATGGTCGCACCTTCACCAATAATTGTCCCGTCCGGCACTTGATTATTCCAGCCGATGAGGGTGACCTGGTCAGCATCCGTCCCAATTTCAGGACCAATGGTCACCCCTTCACCAAAAACAGAGTTTACATCGGCAACCACCTTATTCATGCAACAGTCTGCCCCTATGTGATTATTAAAAAAGAGGACTGAATTCTCAACCACCGCTCCCTTTTCCACCCGGACCCCGGGGAAGAGTATGGAATTCTTCACCGTTCCTTTTACCACACAGCCATTGTAAACAAGACTGTTATGGACCACGGCACTGTCTCGGAACAAGGCCGGCTGTGCGTCCCTGATGCCTCTATGCTCAAGATTGGTACGCAGCCCCCACTCCTCCATGTTGATAAGAGGGTTTTCCCCCAGGAGATCCATGTTCGACTGCCAATACTCCTCTACCGTTTGCGTATAGCCCCAATACCCCTTGTATTTATATCCATACACCCTGTAATCCCAGGACATAAGCAGGGGAATGATATCTCTGCCGAACTCAAAGGAACTGCTCTTCTGATTTTCTTCCAGAACCCGGTACAATACCTCCGGCTTAAAGACCAGTACGGTAAGGGAGGCCCAGTCCGCCTGAGGGGATTCGGGTTTTTCCCAATAGGCCTCCACCCGTCCCCCCTGCTCACCATCCTCATCATCAATGGCTGCGATGCCAAAACGGTGGGCCTTGTTTCTGTCGACCTTGATAAAGGCGATGGTCACGTCCGCCTCTTTGTGATGGTGATAGTCGATCATATCCTGGTAATCCATCTTGTAGATATGATCGCCGGAGAGAATAAGGATCTCTTCCGGGTCGTGATACTGGATGAAATCGAGGTTTTTATACACGGCATCAGCCGAACCACGGTACCAGTCGGCATGGTCCTCATTGTCTTTAAAGGGAGGAAGAATTGAGATTCCGCGATGGCGGCCGATCATATCCCAGGCAGCACCTGTACCAATATGGTTGATGAGGGAATAACTGCGATACTGGGAAAGGATGGCAATCTGCTCGATGCCCGAATGGAGAAGATTGCTCAAGGCAAAATCGATGACCCTGGCAAACCCGCCAAACGGAACTGCAGATTTAGGGCGATAATAGGTCAGGACATTTAGTTCATCGACACGGCCACCGGCCAGGATCATTGCAAGCGTTGCAGGTTTAAGCATTGTTCACCAACAATTTATTGATGGCATCCTAAAAACTCTTCACCTGCTCCGTTGTTACAAATCTTCAATCACTGCAGTGTACCCTGGTACACCGCATTCCTTCAAATTTGCACGCCTCACATATGAAGCCTTTTTACTTAGCCATCACTGAATTTGATTTTTTACAATTTTCAAAACAACAAATTAGGTCATGTGCCTTGTAGCCAGACGTTTCAGGGTCTGGGTGGTAAATTCCTTATCTCCGGGAACAAGTTTTTTCAAAGGGACCTCTGCCCGGGCAGCCTCCTTGTGACCACCTGCAGATCCCACAGCACCAAATATCCGTTTCGCCAGCTTACCGGCATTTTTACGATATCCATCACAGCGAAAGATGACCACCAGCTTTTCACCATGAACCCCGGAAACAAAAACCCAGTCGGTCTCATCCACATGATTCAAGAAATCAGCTAGAATCACCAGGACATCAGGACTTCTCACCCTTCCCACATGGGTATACAGCCGCCCCTTGGAAGATTTCAGCTCTGTAAGGCCAATGTTAAAATATTTGAGTTCAGAACGGCGCAGATCGGTGAGCTCAAACTTCCTGACCAGGTTCCTGTTGGCAATGTTGAAGAGATAGCGAAAGGAAATGCCGTCTGCCAGGCAGGACTGCTGGGAAAAATCCTGGGTATCCACCTTGATTGCATAAAAAAGGGCCGTGGCCAAAGCCACAGAGGGCTTCAACTGGGCGGCCCGCAAATATTCCACCAGCATAGTGGAGCAGGCCCCATACTGCGGTCGAATATCTACAAAGGCGGCCCGATACTCTCCTACAACGGGATGATGATCAATAATGACATCAAATTTGATTTTTTCAAAAACAGGAAGATGGGTCGGTTGTGAATCAACTAGAATTTTCTTGGAAAATTCTTTGAGTTTCATACCATTGAGACGTTCCAAAGGGATTTTAAGGCGTTCAACCATGGCCAAATTATTCAAACGACGAATCTCATTTGGGTGAGCGATGATAACACTTTTCACCCGATAGCGAAGCAGCCGTTTAATGGCCAGGGCACAGGCCAAGGCATCGGGGTCCGCATTAATGCAGACAAGGACATCATCCTCCTTGTCAAAAACTTCCCAAAATCCTTGCAGACGCTCCTTGGCGGATCTATGCACGCACTTGTTAGCCAAGCTCGGACAACGTTTATTTCTTTTTTTTACCATGCAAAGTACAGCGGTAAACTGACCTTCACCACAAGAGAAAGAAGACTATTCACTTGTACATCATCCATTCCTGACCCTGTTTCGGCAGAACAATTTGGGTCGAATACAGATGAGAGTCCCTGCCACCATAGCAGGGAGGGAGGACAATTTTTACCATCAGTTCCTTTCATATTTCACCCTACCGCCTTACAACTGGCCGGAGACGGAAACGGGCATACTGTTCAGCTCCTCTGAAACACTCATTTTTTCAGTGCACAGACTGCAACGTCTCAAATTATAGCATATCGTTTCCCAAAAAAGCAAGTCTCCACAGGGTCATATGAAGGGTGATATTTCTCTCTATTCCATACCGCCAAAAGAGGGCACAGAAGGAAAAAGTGAGGAATCCGTATGGGGAATAAAGCGAGACCCTGAAAAACGAATCATGAATTCCTGGTTCACATTAAGCTCTATATAGGTGATGCTGGAGACAATCTTTTCACAGGCACGGCGAGCATCCTCATCAAGAAGTACCTGCTCGGCGCCACGCAACGAGCTGTTACCAATGGCCCGATAGACAGACCGGGGAAGATCAGGGAGCATGCCAAGGGTGATGGCCCGCTCAGGATTGATGTGACGGCCAAAGGCACCTGCCACTGTAATCTCTTCAAGATCCGAGAATTCCAGGCCAACCTGGTTGATCAGTGTGGTCAGAATTGCATACATGGCGGCCTTAGAACGAATCATGGCATCAAGGTCGATCTGCTCCAAGAGAACCTCTCTCCCCTGATAGGACTCGTTCTTGCCGGCAATAAGAAAGGATCTCTGACCTCCATACTCCCGAATGTGTTCCTTCATAAAAGCGGCTCTAACCGGATCCTCCTCCTTTTCCGGGTTCCTGAACTTTCCCCGGATATCTATCATCTGGGTAAGATACAGGGCAGCCACCAAGTCAATCAGACCGGAGCCGCATATTCCACGTGGAGGAGCATTGTCAATGGTTCGATATTTCATCTCATAGGATACGGGATCAATGCTCACGTATTCTATGGCCCCAGGGCCTGCCCGCATCCCCATACGCGCAACCCCGCCTTCCAGGGCCGGACCGGCAGCTCCGGCACAGGCTATCAGCCAGTCAGTATTGCCAAGGACTACTTCGGCATTGGTCCCCACGTCAATGAGCATCCGGGTCTTCTTCGACTGGGCCATGCCGGAGGCAAGAATCCCGGAAACCAGATCGCCACCAAAATAACTTCCCACCGAAGGCATAATCCATACCGGGGCAGCTCCATGGATGGCCAGTTTCAACTGTGCGGCCTCCAGTGCAGGAGCCCGGTTAAAGAGAGGGATGTAGGGTTCCCGGCAGATGTGATAAGGATCGGCACCAAGAAAAAGATGGGCCATGGTAGTATTGCCGGACACGGACAGGGCACGGATCTCATCAGGTTGTAAGCCGGCCTCAGCAGCCAGTTTTCCTGCCAGCTTATTGATTGCCGAAACAATGACCCGCTGAAGTTCGTAAAGGCCAGGGTCCAGGAAATCAGGAGCAAGCTGTTTCTGCTGTCTCCGTTTTCCTGTGGCATGATGGATACGGCTGAGGATATCGGCGCCAAAGGAGATCTGGCTGTTCTCCAGGTTCCCCTCGGCCAGAGTCTTTCCACTATTCAGATCCAGGAGGGTGGCTTCAAGGTGTGTAGTACCCAGATCCAGGGCCATACCTGCGATGAGTTGCGGCCTGCTTGCAAGAAAGTCTGCAAGCACCCAACCCTGCTCCAGGTTGTTGAGCACTCCATAGCCGGAAAATCCCGATTCACGAAAAACTCTGGTGACAGGCACGATACGCTCAAAGGGGATGGTCAGGGATCGGCCATCTGCCAGAGTTGTCACCAGGGCCTGCTGCAACCGATCAAGATCTGCTGTATTGTCGTGCAGGCCGGGAGGTGCTGCCTCCACCCGAACCGAATATACAATGGGCTCCATTCTCCTTCCTCGTATTCTTAAGAGACTTGTAAAAAAAGTCGACTCCCGGGATGGTTATGCAGACAAACGCCGGACTTTAAAAAAATTTCATATGCAAGGCGTGCAAATCTGAAAAAATGAGACGTGGATAAGATACGCCGCAGTGACTGAAAATTTGCACCCCAAGGGCACTTCCTGCGGGGTGCATCAACGAAACAGATGAAGCATTTTTACAACGCCATTCTTTTCTTGATCCACGCCTTCTCCTTGACGGGAATCTTCTATGATGGTACCTACTGACTCACCGAATAGACGGGAACATAGACAGTAATACGAACATACTCTATTTAAACGAATTCTCAAACGAGATGGAAAAAATATTTGCTGTGGCCCTTGGCGGTGCAACCGGATCCCTGGGGAGATATTTCATCGCCCTCAGTGCTGAAAAGCTGCCGTTCCACACCCTTCCTTCAGCAACCTTTATTGCCAATCTGCTGGGATGCCTGCTAATCGGGGTGTTCTGGAGTCTCTTTGACCGAATCCATATCAGCAATGAATTCCGACTATTTCTCTTTACCGGGTTCCTTGGCGGATTCACCACTTTCTCCACCTTTGCCAGAGAAACGGTCCAGCTCTTCAAGGCAGGAGAACAATTCCAGGCCATTGGTTATATTTTCCTCTCAAACGTTTTCGGTCTGGCCATGGTCGGTTTCGGCTTTTTCCTTGCCCATCGTTACCTTCGTGCATAGTTTTAAAAGGTAGGAACCTTGCTTGCAGATGACAACCATTTGAATGGTTGTTTTTTTTCGTTATAAAAAACCAAGAAAATTACTTATAAGGCACCAAACGTCTGTGACTCTCCTTGATCGATACGTACTCTCCCAGTTTACCAGGACATTTTTCACCGTTGCCGCAGGTTTTGTGGCCATCTATATCCTTGTCGATTTTCTTGAAAAAATAGACAACTTTATTGAAGCAGGTAAACCCATCAGCCTGCTTATCAAATTCTTTTTGCTGAACATTCCCTTTATTGTTGACCAGCTTGGTCCCATCCTGATCCTCCTCTCCGGGGTTATCAGTCTTGGTCTGCTCAACCATAGCAACGAACTCACGGCCATGATGGCTGGAGGGCTCCACCTGCGTACCATCGTCAAACCGATTCTCATCGGTGCCCTGCTCTTTACCATGCTCTTCCTGGCCATGGCCCAGTGGTTGCTCCCCCGCACCATTTCCGCTACCAATACCATCTGGTATGAAGAGGTTAACGGTATGATTCCTCTGGGAATTTTCCGAAACGGCCGTTTTTATTACCAGGGCAAAGAAGGATTTTACTCCTTTGCCCGCCCCTGGCTGGACAAGGATATATTTCTCGATTTTTCCTACTCAAGCTGGAACAGCAGCGACTATAGTTTAAAAACGCTTGTTACTGCGAAAAAAGCGGTATGGCAAAACTCAGGCTGGCATCTCTCCCAAGGCCAAATTCAAAAAAAACATAATCATATCAAATACTCCACTACATTATTCGAGAAACAGACATTCGACTTCCCGGAAAACCCGAATCATTTCTTTGTCCCCGAATACCAGGCTGCCGAACTTTCCCTGACAGAGCTTTTTTCGAGCGCCTTTCAACAGAAAACACGCAAAGAAACAGTAGAAGCCTGGACTAATTTTTACAGCCGACTCTCCTATGCCCTTCTCGGCCTGCCTCTCCTTCTTCTGGGCCTGCCAGTGCTGCTCATCTCTTATCAAAAATGGGGAAAAGATCTCTCGGTGGCCATCCCGGCAAGTTGTGCTATGGCCTTTGTCGCCTGGGGAATGTGGGGGGCACTGCAATCTCTGGCCAGGGCAGATTACTTCTCGCCCCTCCTGGCCGCAACACTTGTCCATATCCTCTTCGGCGGCGGTGGTTTTCTCCTGCTGCACAAACAGGGCACCTAGCTCATGATCTCTTCACGCAAACAGCGCGTGGGCATTGTTGGAGTTCCGCCGCTCTCAATCATGGAAATGCTTTCTTCCCCTGAGGTTGAAATCTACGACCTTGACGAACCCCAGGGAAAAATAGACATTGAAACCGCATCTCCCTTTCTCCCCCGGGTATATTGCGGCATCCTGCGAACCGTCATTGCCAACAGCCTGACCATCAAGCCCGATGTTATCTATATCGATGTTGGCCCGGGAAAATGTGACTGTGCCGTACATACGGCAACGGTCCTGGAAGACACCCTGCTTGAAACCCGCATTATTCGCACCAGGAATCAGGACAGCAAGGGATTTGGAACACCCCTCTGCAGAACGCGCATGGATCTCTTGGAAAAAATGACGGCCATCACTGCCTCGGTTCAGTCCACCACTCCTTTTCAGGACCTTCCTCCCTGTGAGCCAACGGCAGGTTTCTGGGGGGTTCCGCCACGAGACTTTTCCCTGCTCAAACTCTTTCCCGACACCACCCATATCTACGGCTGGGCACGCTGCATGGAGAACAAGACACCGGATAATCTGGAGCTTGAACTCCACTATCATCCGGATATCCCTACGGTCTTCTTTGCTCAATCCTTTTGTGCAAAGACTGCCCTTGCCCGCCACCTGGCAACAAAACACCCACACGGCCTCTACCTTGACTGCGATGTGACTGCCGGCAACAGTGCCAAGGCAAAAATCCAGGCCTTTCTCGAACTCTCAAAAATATGACCCCCTCATCTTTCCTTATATTGGTCGCCTCCCCCTTTGCGCGAGCCACGTTTCAGGTACCCCCCCATGCTCCTTGCTGATTTCGGTACATCTTATTGTAAGATCCTGGATACCAACGCAAGTGACGGGCCACAGATCATTGCCACCCGCAATCTCGATCACGATCTGCAAGTGGACAGAGGAACCGGCCACAACGGCAAACGTCATTGTCATCACTACGTCAACGAACTTACAGCCCTTGCCAGAGGTGGGCTCAGCCTGATTCAGGACGAATCCTTCACCCTTCTGGACTGCGGTAGTCGCGATATTAAGTATGTTGCCTACCAGGGAGGAAAGATTAAGGATATGGGTTGGAACGCAGAATGCGGAGCCTCCATGGGGTTCACCATTGAACTCCTGGAAAAATATTATGACCTCGATTTTTCTGCTATCAAAGTGCCTGCAAGCTCTTTTTCCGTAACCTGCGGAGTGTTGGGGATGAGTCACATCTTTGATGCGGTGGTGACCGGCAGCAGTGAGGAAGAGGCTGTGGCCAAATTTATCAGAGGTATTGCCATCAATGCCTACAACTTTGCAAAACGTCCGGAAAAAGTCTTTCTCTCCGGAGGACTCTGCGACAATCCCCTTTTTGTGGGTTCATTCCCCTGCCCTGTGGTTTTGCTGGGCCGCTTTGTCTTACTGGAGGGACTGAAGGCCTCCCCTGAACAGTTGCATATACAGGAGAGCGTTAGACTCTACGACTGACGTAAAACTGGTCGAGATCTATTCTTCCAATCTTTATGTTGTGACCTCGGGTCAGCGTTAACATATTTTGGAAATCTGTTGAGCTGAACTGAAGGAAAGTGATCAAGATCAGTCTAACCCTGCCATTTGCCTTTCAACCTCTGACGTCAACCACCGCAACACCACAACAGAACATAACCCATTATTACCACTAATATTTATCATTAACTTATTTCCTGGACCCTGCAGTATGATATGGGGATTATAGTGTAGATAAGCGATGGGCTAATCCCTCTCAACCCAGGTAAGGTCCGCGTATAAGCGATAGTGTAAATGGAAAGGGTGAACACAGCATTGGTAAAAAGTGGGAAAGGGAACCCTCCGGGATTGCAGATCTTGTAAAAGAAAGTTGCATCTTTGATGCTTTCTCGCCTACCATAGTGAAAACGTAAACCATTTATACCCACAGGTGCTTGTATGGAGAAAATCAAAACCAGC
Source organism: uncultured Desulfocapsa sp. (assembly GCA_964409855.1). GTDB lineage: Bacteria > Desulfobacterota > Desulfobulbia > Desulfobulbales > Desulfocapsaceae > Desulfocapsa. The sequence goes on along the minus strand of CAYPEU010000071.1, from coordinate 4,520 downwards.
TCTTTTGTTGTTTGTCTTTTGCTCTTCCTCCTGTTGCCTGGACAGGCATTGTCTCAGTCAGAAGAAGATCAGCATGCAGATCATTTTTTCTTTGCAGTCTCTGCCATGGCCTCCCCTGCCCAGACCCTGGTCCACTTTGCCGAGTTTCGTGATTATCTGGAAGAAAAACTGGGGACCCACGTCCACCTGAAGCAGCGCCGCACCTACGAGGAGATCAACACGCTCCTGCATGATGCAAGCGTACAGATGGCCTTTACCTGTACAGGCGGGTATCTTGCCGGTAGACAGGCCTTTGGGTTGGAGGTCCTGGCAGTGCCGGTGGTCAAGGGGAAGACATCCTACCAGTCATATATCATTACCGGTAAAAACAACCCGGCCAATAGCCTTGAAGAGCTCAAGGGTAGTGTTTTTGCCTTTACCGACCCCCTGTCACTCAGCGGTCGTATGTACCCGGTGGCTACGATCAATACCCTTGGCTACACCACAAACAATTTTTTTAAAAAAACATTTTATACAGAAAGCCATGACAAATCCATTGAAGCCGTTGCCAGCGGCCTTGCCGATGGAGCTGCCGTGGACAGTCTGATTTTTGATTCTCTGTATGAGTTGCCGGATTCTTTTGCCCATAATGTACGTATTGTTCATAAATCTCGACAGTTCGGCATGCCGCCGGTGGTGGTAACCCCGGGCCTTGATCAACAAAGTAAACGGACCCTGCTCAAGGTGTTGCTCGGCATGACAGGTGATCCTCGCGGGCAAATCGTACTTCAGCATTTGGAGATGGATGGCTTTGCCATTCCTTCACCGGAGCTGTACCACTCGGCAATTCTGCTGCGCAAACAGCTGAAAGAATAGTGCCTTTTATACAGGTAAAAGAGAACAGGGGATATCATGGTACTGCATTGGCATGATCGGGTTGCGGTTCGCCTGTCTGCGTCGATAGTGGCTGTTATCGTGGTAACAGCCCTTTCCGTTGCCACTCTGATTTTACACGATGAAAAGCGCATCTTACAGGAAGATTTACGGATCCGGGCCCTGCAGCTGGGCGAAATTATGCCGCGACAGCTCATAGAGCCCCTTCTCTATGACGAGTATTATGCACTGTATAGCCTCATTCAGTCTTACTTGGAATCAAAGGAGAGTTTTCTCGTTTATGGCGAGATCTATAATGACCAGGGAGAACTTATTCTTGCACGAGAAAGGGAACCCGTTGAACGAGAAATGATAACTTCTTTCGACCTTGCCCGGGAGCGGGCGGTTTTTCTACGGGACTTTAGAGAAGCAGGCAAAGAACACCCTCTTGACCTCCTAATTCCCATAACCTCCAAACAACTTGGTGTTGCAGGGTATTTGCGCCTGGGTATCTCTGTGCAGCCACTTTTCCATACCTTGGACACTTCCCGTCAGAAGGTGTGGGTTGTAACCGGGGTCATTGTCATTGTCGGCATCCTCGTTGCGCTGTGGATGGCTAGAAAGCTGATCTATCCGATTTTACTGCTCAATCGTGCCGCTCACAGAGTGGGTGAAGGAGATTTTGGTACGGCAATTCCCGAGAAAGGTGTTGGGGAGATAGGTGAACTGGCAACCACGTTTAATGTCATGTCCAGCCAGCTGAAAGAACTGGTAACCGCCATCAGGTCGGCCCAGGAAAATCTGGTACGTACGGAAAAGCTTTATGCCCTGGGCGAATTTTCCACTGGTCTTGCCCATGAGATCAAAAACCCGTTGACTTCCATCAAGATGCTGATCCAGCGTGCCGAGGAACAGGAGGAACCCCTGCAGGGGGAAGATCTTGCCGTGATAATAGAAGAACTGGACAGGATCGATTATACTGTCAGTCGCTTCCTCCGTTCTGCCCGACAGTCTGAAATGGCCTTTGCCGAAACTGACATAAACAGCCTGGTGGAGGATGTTCTTGCTATCACAGGACCCAAGATTGAAAAATCTGGTGTCCATATTGAAAAAAATTTAGAACAACATCTTCCTCTGTTGCGAGTTGACGGGGCCAGTATCAAACAGATCCTGATGAATGGTATTTTGAATGCCCTGCAAGCTATGCCGTCAGGGGGAGAGCTCAGCATTAATACAACTCCCACCAGTGACGGTGTGCAGTGTACAATTACTGATACAGGAGATGGTATTTCCGAAGAGAATCTCAAGCACATTTTTGATCCTTTTTTCACCACCAAAGAAGATGGTACCGGCATGGGTCTGGCAGTGGCCTGGAATATTGCCCAGCAGCATGGCGGTCGCCTGGATATAGTTTCCCGTGAACACAAGGGGAGCTCCCTCATACTTATTTTGCCCTATGACAACCCTGCTCATTGTTGATGACGAAAAAGCGGTCCGTTACGCCTTTGAGCGGACCTTTGGTGGTGAATATACCATTCGTACAGCAGAAAACGGTAGAGAGGCCGTTGAGGCTGTGGACAGGGGAGAACCGGATGCGGTTCTCATGGATATTCGTATGCCGGGTATGGACGGATTGCAAGCGCTTGCCATTATCAAAGAAACTCACCCCCATCTGCCTATAATCATGGTCACCGCCTTTGCCGACTCTGCCTCCGCTATGCAGGCCATGAAGGACGGTGCCTTTGATTATGTCTCCAAACCTTTTGATAATGATGAGTTGCGCCAAGTCATTAACAAGGCGCTCGGTTCCAGCAGAATACAGGCAGAACTGCATTGCGGATGCGGCAAACAGTGGAACGATGCAAGTCATAATCAGGACTGTATCGTCGGATCCAGCCCAGAGGTCTTGAACATGTGCAAGAAGATCGGCCAGATGGCCGGATCTGACCTGCCGGTTCTCGTCACTGGCGAGACCGGGGTGGGTAAAGAGTTAACTGCCCGGGCCATCTTGCAGCACAGTTCGCGTAAAGAGGCGCCATTCATGGTGGTGAACTGTGCCTCCCTGCCCGATGAACTGGTGGAAAGTGAGCTGTTCGGGTATGAAACAGGTGCCTTTACCGGTGCCAGCAGACAGCGGATCGGTCGTTTTGAGCAATGTGACCAAGGAACCCTGTTTCTGGATGAAATAGGAGAACTGCCCCCTGGAGCCCAGGCCAAGGTCCTGCGGGTCCTTCAGGATGGCACCTTTGAACGGCTGGGCAGTAACAAACAGCTGACAACAGATGTGCGGCTCATAGCCGCCACCAACAGAAACCTTGAACAAATGGTTGTTGATGGACGGTTTCGTGCCGATTTACTCCATCGGATCAATGTGCTGACCATTGCCATACCGCCGCTCAGACAACGGATAGCAGACCTGCCTGACCTGATCCTCTACTTCCTCTCTCGTTACGGACGTCAAGTCGTTCCTCCGGTGGAAGGGATCAGTGATGAGGCCCTGGAAAAACTCTCCAACTACTCCTGGCCCGGCAATATTCGGGAATTGGAAAACACCATCCGTAGAGCCATTGTCCTGGTCAAAGCGAAAGTCCTGACAGCTGAGGACTGCGTTCTCCAGAATCCGGCCGAACCTGCCGGAGATTTTGAGCAGGTTGTCTCCAGGCAGATAGACAAGTTGCTCAAGGGAGACGAATCACGCCCCTATCGCCTTCTGCTCTCTGAAGTTGAGCAGATCTTGATCAAAAAAGCCCTTGATCTCTGTGACAACAACCAGGTCCAGGCCGCCAACCTGCTTGGTATCAACCGGATGACCTTGAGAAAAAAACTCCCCTCTGCTTAAAAAACAGACACTCTTCTGTCTATTTTTTAAGCAACTCCCGCCATGTTACTCAAAGGGATCTCATTTTTTCTGCAGTGGGACAATAATATTTCACCTATATAACCTTTGGATTGATTGTTTTTGTGAAGCAATACAAAGGAGATGTGAGACGTATCTGTAACTCACAGCCCATAGGACAAGTTCCACGATTATCCTATGTTACAACGTGGCACGCTTGGTGCAATGTATTTCTGGTCGAACCTCGCCCGCATGTGGCGCTGTTTATTTCTTACATTCTCAAGCAAGGAGGAAGAGATGAAAATCAAACGAAGAGATTTTCTGAAGCTTAGCGCTGCTACTGGTGTGGCTGCTACACTCAGAAAACCTACCCTGAATGCTTTTGCAAAAGATGATAGCAGCAAAAAGGCGGCGGGTGAATTACCCGGTGAATGGAAACCAAGTACCTGTCAGGGATGTACCACCTGGTGTCCTGTGGAGATATTTGTTCAGGACGGCCGGGCAGTCAAGGTCAGAGGAAACCGCTACTCTAAACAGAATGACGGAAAAGTCTGTCCCCGTGGCCATCTTTCTTTGCAGCAGGTGTATGATCCTGACCGGCTCAAGGCTCCTATGAAGCGCACCAATCCTAAAAAAGGACGTGGGGTTGATCCAAAATTTGTACCCATTTCCTGGGATGAAGCCTTGAACACTATCGCCGATAATATGATGAAGCTCCGTAATGCCGGCGAACCTGAGAAATTTTCTCTGATGCGCGGTCGCTACACATATATGCGTGATGTCATTTATGATGTGATGCCGAAAGTGTTTGGCTCACCCAATAATATTTCAC
>CAYPEU010000070.1:5148-14307 GCA_964409855.1 uncultured Desulfocapsa sp. | reverse complement strand
ATACATGTACGAGGTAATCGTATTTTAAAACCTCCCCTGGTTTTTTTCACTCTCCTTTTAGGGCCGCATTATTTTTTCTGATCCTTGCGTTCCTCGAAGTTGTCTGGAGTTTGATAACTGACTTAGTCCTGACAGTTTTCCCCCCTTATCAACATCTTATGTGGTGCTTAGCTAGTGGGTAATGGGAGGGAGTAACATCTTCTATTCAAGGGGCCGTCAAAGCCGGGGCCTCTGAACTTGAATCTTTATTCCTGCCTGTAGCTCTTTCCTAAGGCTTTTGGTGCCTGTGACAGGAACAGGGTGCCGATGAGTTGTTGAAATTTATTTTTGGCTCCTCCCTGCCTACGATTTTTTCTGGTGGAATAGTGCATGAAGATGAGGGTGAAGATCATCAGGGGGAAGGGAGCGGTCTGGAAGACCTGGGCTGGAATTGAGGGAAAGATGTCCTGCAGTCCTATGCCGCTGACCTGGAGAAAGGCAAAGAGCATGGCCCCAAGTGCAACACGTAAGGGGTGCCAGCCGCCGAAGATGACGAGGGCAAGGGCAATCCAGCCGATCCCCTCTGCCCCCTGTGGCCGTCCCCATCCGGGTTTTAGGGAAAGGGAGTAGGCTGCTCCGCCAATGCCCACCAGAAATGATCCTCCCAGGACCGCCGCCATCTGGATCCTGGATGGATTGAGACCTCTGGCAAATGAGGCTGCCGGGTTTTCTCCCACAGAACGCAGGCAGAGGCCTGATCGGCTGAAGCTGAAAAAATACCAGAGTAGACCAATGAGGAGCAGTGCAAAGGGGACGGTAAGGGCCTGGCTCAAGATGGCCTGTAACAAAGAGGGCAGGGCATCATGGAAAGGCAGTTTTGTTGCCAGAAGTGTGGGCCCCTGCACCCGGCTGTATGGGTTGCCCAGAAAATAGGCGAGATCGCGGCAGAGAAGGGAAAGGGCAAAGCCAACTGCCACCTGGGAGAGGTGTAGATAGATGCTGAAGTAGCCGACTATGATCCCTGCAAGCATACCGGCGCAACCACCACCAAGAAAACCCAGAAGCAGTGAGTCTGTTTCCTTGGCTACGACAAAGGCGGCCATGGCAGAGAGAAGCACTGCGCCGTCCAGGGAGAGATTGATCACTCCGCTTTTTTCTGTCAGCGTTTCTCCAAGGGCGATGATGATCAACGGGGCACTGGCTGCGAGCACCGAGGCCAGGAGTACGGAAAAGGGAAGATCTGCAATCATGGCTGCTTCCTCTTCAGGCGCAGTCCCAGGATAAAAAGAGCGCTCAGTACGCAGCAGCCCTGGATGACCCCTGAAAGTGCGGAATCAAGCTGCAGGACAATGGGCAGCTGGATAGCCCCCACATTCAGGGCTGCAAAAAAGAGGGCAAGAAAAGGAACCGGCCCGATTCGATACCCGGCCAGCATCACCAGGAGCAGTCCCAGGTATCCGTATCCGCTGGAAATGCTCGGGATGAGGCGATGGTAGACTGCTGTGATCTGGAGGAAACCGGCCATGCCTGCAAACGCTCCTGCAATGAGGATGGCCAGGAGATAGTAACGTTCCGGGGAAAGGTTGTAGAGGAGTGCTGCCCTGGGGTTTTTGCCTATGGCCTTGAGCCTCAGTCCCAGTCTGCTTTTTGTGAGAAAGAGCCAGCTGAGGATCAAGGCGGAGACGGCAATGGTCAGTCCGGCTGTTGCCACTCGCCAGCCTGGAGGAGTGGTGAGCCAGAGCTTGTGCGGCAGCAGTTCAGTGCCGCTCATGGAGGCAATGCCCGGCCGTTTCCAGGGGCCGAAGATAAGCCAGAGGATAAATCCCTGGGACACGAAGTTGAGGCCCAGTCCACCAAAAATTTCATGGACGCCGCCCCGTGTTTTCAAAAGGCCTGCCAACAGTCCCCAGATCCCGCCTGCCATCATGGCAGCAGCAAAGGCCAGAATCAGGGTCATGCTGGGGCTGCCGAGTTCTGGAATACGGAGCACAGCCATCCCCCCGATTGCTCCCATGATTACCTGGCCTTCGATGCCGATGTTCCACAGGTTGGCCCTGAAGGTGAAGAGGAGGCCGCAGGAGCAGAGGATCAGGGGCACCCATACTGCAAGGACCTGACTGAATTTGGCTGAGGAGGCAAAGGATCCCAGCCAGATATTCTGAAAGGCGGCGAGAACAGGTGCTCCAGCTATCAGGAGAACAAAGGATGTGAAGCCGAAGACCAGAAGGATGCCCAGGGCTACATCAAGACTCAGTCGTTTTATTCCTTTCATCTGTTCACTGGAGAGCTCATTGCCAATCCCCTTCCTGTGCTCGTGCACGTAAACGAAAAAAACAGTTCTTGGGCATACAATCCTTCGCCACTGGTTATTTCTTCTTCGATATTCGACATCCTCTTTACACCCCTGTCATGGCAGCTGTCACAATGTCATGGTTGGTGTCGGCCACAGGGCTGTCAAGCACGATTCTGCCGTCATGGAAAACCAGGACCCGGTCGCTGTAGTGCAGGATTTCATCCAGTTCAGGAGAAGAGAAGAGGATGGTCGTTTCTGGCGAAAGGGTTTTTTTGAGATAGTTCCACACCCACTGTCCGGAACGGATATCCAGCCCCCTGGTGGGGTTCTCCAGAAGAATGAGACGAGATCCAGGATCGAGGAGGGCCAGGAGCAGTCTCTGCTGGTTGCCGCCTGAGAGATCATCGGCTGAGTCTGTGGCATCTCCCTTGATGGAAAAGGCGGCGATGCTCTTTTCCGCCTGTTTCTGAGCTCCCTGCGTTGACTGCCAGAAAGAACCATTTTTCTCCCTGAGGCTGAAATGATCCCTGAGGCTGATGTCGCTGAACAAGGCCTCTTCAAGTCGGTCTGCTGGGAGGAAAACTGTCTTTAACAGTTGCGCTTTGTTGCTGGCACTGCTGTTTTTAGGGAGTTGTTTGCCAAAGAGGCGAACACTTCCCTGATCAGGAACGACAAGGCCTGCTCCCAGGCGCAGGAAGGTGGATTGTCCTGCTCCGTCAAGCCCTGCCAGGCCGATAACCTCACCGGATCTTGCTTCCAGGCTGCAGTCATGTAATCCCTGGCGTTCTCCGCCTGCATGTACGTCTTGCATGACCAGCACTGAGGAACCTTTATCCCTGGCAGGCTCTTTGTCGTCTCGTTCCGGTATTGTACCGAACATGGCATGCAGCAGTTCCGGAAAGTGAAAAGGGGCAGAGGTCTGATGGGTGACTTTGCCATGGCGCAGGACTGTGACTTCACTGCAGAGGGTGTCAACCTCTTCCAGCTTATGAGAGACCAGGAGAATGGTCATACCATCTGCTGCCAGCTGTTTCAGGGCGGGAAATAATACCTTTTTCTGGGCAGGGGAGATTCCAGTGGTGGGCTCATCCAGAATAAGGATACGGGTCTTGCGATGGATGAGCCGCAGGAGTTCAATCTGCTGCCTCTCTCCCACGGTCAGCAGTTCAACACGTCTCTCCGGAGAGAGGTGAAAACCAAAACGATGGGCCAGGGCCTGGAGAGATTGGTTCAGCTCTTTGCGGCTGTGGCAGGGGTTTCCCAGGGAGAAATTTTCCAGAACCGTGAGAGGGGGAAAGTCCATGGGTTCCTGGTAAAGCATGCCTATTCCAAGATCCCCGGCCTGACGGGGGCTGTCCAGCTTCACCTCTTGGCCATCGATGAGAATGCGACCCTCGCTTCGCGCCTGATAGCCGGTGAGGATCTTCATCAGGGTGGATTTTCCCGCTCCGTTTTCTCCTATGAGACCATGGATGGAACCGGCTTGCGCACTGAGACTGACATCGGTCAGCGCCTGAACCGATCCGAATCGCTTGCAGATATGTTGAAACTCAACATCCATGGTATGGGAAAATAGAGGTTAAAGGAAAAGAAGGTGTTGAATGTGGAACAGGGAATGTGGAACGTTGAAGTTTTTTTTACCTCTGCCGTTGGACATTCCCTGTTCGATATTCTGCTGTTCAGGTTAGTGAGTGGGGGACAGAAGAAAGTTCTGTCCCCAGGGGCTGCTTATTTAGAGGCCCCTTCCATGCCTTGCAAGAGCTGAGGCAGGTTCCATATCTGCTCATCAGTGGCGGTTTCTCCCGCCTTCAGGAAGACACTTTTGTCCTGGAAATTGATGGGGCCGGTGAACAGCGAAATGGAGCCGTTCCCCAGGCCTGCAACAAAGGCGGCCAGCTCTTTCCGGGCGTCAGTGGACAGCGCCTTGCCATCGAGGTAGCCGATGGAAGAGGTCATGGAATTGTTCATGTCTGCCCACTCAGGGCCGAGCCAGATCCATTCCTTTTTCCAGCTGTTATTTTTGGCATTTTTAATAAAGTGAGAGTAACCGGGAACCCAGTTAAAGTAGGGGACCCCAAGGCAGGCATCAGGAGCAGTGTCGCAGGCACCCTGGAAATCATAGGGGATGGCAGTAACAGCTGCGCCTTCTTTCTTTTTCTGATCGGCCACGATCAGGGCCTCAGTGGTGTCGATTCCGGAAATAACCACATCGTAACCAGAATCAAAAAAGTTTTTTGCCACCTGGGTGGGGTCTGAGGTGACCCCGGGGATGTTGAACCAGAATCCGATCCAGGAGACCTTGAAGGAAAGGGCTGCGGGATCTTTTTTCAGAACGTGCGTCCAGGCGTAACGGGCGCCAAGAAAACAGGAGGCGGCCAACCGTTTTGTCTCGTCATTGATGAGGGGGCCGAGGTATCCTATTTTTCCGCTCTTACTGCTCATTGCTGCGGCAAAGCCTGCCATCATCTGGCCATACTCCATTTTACCCATGAGGTTGGAGAGGTTGCCGGGAGAGTCTGGATTCAGGGCATCGTCACCGGAGATGTGGATGAACTTGATCTGCGGATGGAGCATTGCCGCTTCCCGGATTCCGTCTTTCATATCATCGGAGTTGCCGATGATCAGTTTGGCACCCTTGGAGACCAGATCATCTACGAGAAAAGGAACAGTAACGCCTGGACGGTCAGCAGGATTAACCTTGTCGATATAGATCATCCGGGTGCCGGGAATCTGTTTCTCTATCTCTTTTCCAGCCTCAAAATGGGCCTGGCTCCAACCATGGTCATTGGCAGGGCCTACCATGAGCAGGCCAAAGACAAATTCATTGTCTGCAGCCTTTCCCTGCAGAGGGGTGAAAAAAAGGACAAAGGCCGCGACAAGGGCCATGGCCATACCGGTGGCTATCTGTTTCATCTGTGTTCTCCTAAAGTTGACAAGTTTGTAAAAACTGAAAATTCAGATGGATAAGTAAAAAACTTCATATGCGAGGCGCGTAAATTTTATATTATTTCGGCGTACTAAGGTACGTCGTAATGATATAAAATTTGTACCCCAAGGGCACTTCCTGCGGGGCGCACAACGAAGCAGATGGAGAGTTTTTACGACGCCATCAAAGTTAATAAAATATATCTTACTGAAGCAGTGTCTGCTCCTCGGTTTCGTCAATCTCTATTGGAGGAATAATAAGGTTATGCTCTCCTCCCAGTTTGCGCACGGTATCCATAAAGGTGGAGGGGAGCGGCAGCTCCCTCTCTGTGGACAAGATATTGCAACTGTCGGCCAGTTTGAGGACATGGCTGGAATCTATTCCTTCCTGGTTGTCGCAGAGGGTCTGGACTCGGAGGGCATCGGCGAGCGGAGCGATCATCTGCGGCAATTCAGTGGCCAGGCACAACAATTCCTGTTCTATGGTTCCCCGATACTGTTCACGAAAATTCTGAAATTTTTCTTCCGGGTTATGGGTGCCGAAAAGTTCATTGGTGATGGCCCCTGCCAGCATGGTTTGTGAGGGGAGGTCGAGGTCGGGATGTTTTCCTGCAATGACACCCTTCAACTCTTTGAAAAAGATCATCTGAATGACTGCCACTCCTTCACGAAGGATGGGGATGAGGCGGGAGTTTTTCTTTTCTGATTTCTGGTTCATTACTCTCTCTTTACAAAACTACCTTGACGGCGGCATGGTTTGTTAGATTCTTGTAGTAATTGAGGCGCATCTCGTCGTTTTCCACAGGGACTTCAACATTCAAACTGCAGTACTTGCCTCCGGAACTGGTATGGGATTTACTGATCTGCAGATTGGTTTTTCCACAGACAACCTGGATTGCCCGGCGAAGAGCCTCTTCGTCACTCCCAATGACCTTGTAAAGCCAGGTGCAGGGGTAGCTGATATGTGGTTTTTCCTTGCAGGAAAAGGGCTTGGGGAATGGATCTTTGTTCATTGTTATGGGGAATGCTGTTGGTTGATGGAGTTTGTTACCATTCAATGGTTGCATGAGGATTCAACATAGCTGCTTTTCTTGAGTGGCTCGGGTTACCTGCGCTTTTCTGTCCGCAATGGAACCCGACCTACGGGTTGAATGCTATATCCTGACTACCTGAATAATGACACTTATTTCTTCTGAAAAACTCTTTTACCCCATATCGTCACTCCGGTAAAAAGAAAAATGTTTGGTGGATACGTATCCATGTTTTTTCTCAAAAAAAAAGAGTGAGGAATATTCTGCACACAGGGGGGTGAGGGGACTCATTATTTAACGGGAATGGGTTTTATCTGTTTTAAATTACTATTAATAATCGAATTTTTCCTTTTCAGGAAATGAAGATATGGGTATGCTGCCTTGTTAAGGTGTTTTTTTGATATCTAAAGTTCTGTACCGTCATTTCAGTTCTCTATTTCATACCCTGTCCCTGGGGAAAGAGGGCCAATCTTTAAGCTCATTATCTGCAGGATGTGAGCTTAAACTGGAATTAAAGCTGAAAGAGATGCTGGCAGGGAGACATGGATCAGAAGAGACTGAACAACAGGTGGATGATCATTATGTTAAAATGATTGAAGATTCTCTGACCCAGGCTGGCTCGGACGGCAGAGAGTCATGATCGCCAAACCAGTCATCATCTTACCAGGGAAACCCGTTGTTATATGATTCTCGGGCAGGTACGCGGCATGAAAGAACATGAACTGACACTTGTCTTCCATACCAGTGCAATGCATGATATTGGTAAATTGGGGGGCAGTGATGCTATACTGTATAAAAAGGGTACCTTGAGCCCGGATGAGTGCAGGGAGATGAAGCGACACATCTGATTGCCCTTAGCCATCATGAAAAGTGGTCTGGGGCAGGATTTCCCTTGGGGGCGAAGGAGGAAGCAATCCCTTCTGCCCCTTATATGATCGACTTGTTTGGGGAGATCCATCCCGGAATTGAAGATGATCTATAATCAGATAACATAGGATGATGGAAAAAAATGGCTGGGCATAACATGTTAAAAGAGCATGACTTTTTCTTTGAGAAACTTCTCAAGGACAAGACCAGAGGTTTGGAAGGCTTGCTCGGTTTCGAGCAGGATCTCATCGATGCGATTCCGCTGCCTGTTCTTTTTCAGGACGCAGAATGTTCTTACCGGGGTGCCAACCGGGCCTTTGCCTTATTTTTAGGTGTCGATCTGGAGTCGCTGCCGGAGTCTGACCTGTATCAGTTGTTGAACCCTGATTTAGAAGATGAGATACGTGCCATTGATGCAAAAGTTCTCTCTCAGGGAGGAAATGAATCTTTTGAGACCACTGTACAGATTGCCGAAAATCTAAAATGTCCGGTGAGTTTTCATAAGGCCATCATTAAAGGAAAAAAGGGAGAGGTGCTGGGCCTTGTTACCACCCTTTTTGATCTGAGAGAGCAGAGAAAAGTGGAGCAGGAGCTCCAGGGAGAGTCTGCGCAGAAGCAGGCAATCCTGGACGGTTTTCCAGGGATACTGGCCATGTTGGATCAGGAGGCCCAGGTCATATGGGCCAATGGCGGCTACCAACAGCTGGTTTGCGAGAAGAATAGTTTCGGTCACGAGGTGTTCCACAACTTTGGAAAAAGTCACACCAGTTGCCCGGTTCTGAAGAGCTTGAGGACCGGGAACGTGGAGAGTGGTACAGTGGAGATCGAGTCAGATTCTGATCAAAACAAAAAGAAGATCCTTGAGGTGATCGGGACTCCCATTAAAGATGCTGATGGACAGGTGACCAGTGTCTTTGCCATGGGGCGCGATGTCAGTGAACAGGTAAACCTTAAGCAACAGCTGTGTCGTTCGCAGAAGATGGAGGCCATCGGCACCCTGGCTGGAGGGATTGTCCATGATTTTAATAATGTTTTAACTCCAATCATCGGCTACGCAGAGATCATGCGGCTCATGGCCGGAAAGGATGGAGGGGAGAAGGGTTCTTCTCAGGAATATATCGGCGAGATCCTCAAGGCAGCCCAAAGAGCAAAGGATCTGGTGGAGCAGATTTTGACTTTTTCCCGCAGCCGTGAGGAGAAAGAGTTGCCCCTGTATCTGCATCCCATTATCAAAGAGGTGCTGAAGCTGATGCGTGTGACATTGCCTGCCACCATTGAGATCCGCCAGGAGATAGACACGGAATGCGGCCAAGTCTCCATTGATCCGGTTCTGCTGCATCAGGTTCTGATCAATCTCTTTACCAACAGTGCCCAGGCAATAGGCGGTGAGCAGGGAAAAATTTCAGTACGACTGGCCATGGGTGAGCGAACAGGGGAGGGTGGAGAATGGGTGGAGTTAAGCGTGGCTGATTCCGGTTGCGGGATAGATCCGGCCATTCATGCACGAATATTTGAACCCTATTTCACCACCAAGGAAAAGAGTCAGGGGAGTGGTATGGGCCTGGCCATGGTAGACAGCATTGTTTCCCGCATGGGCGGCAAGATTGAACTGGAGAGTGAACCGGGGCAGGGAACCATTTTTCGTCTCTCGTTTCCTGTTGCTGAAAGAGAGACGAGTGTATCCTCGGAAGAGGACGCGCTTGTCCAATTGGGCGGCGATGAGCACATCCTGGTCGTTGACGACGAGGAGCTGGTGGTCAAGGTGACTGAGGAACTCCTTAAGATCATGGGTTACAAGGTCACCGGCTGTACCTCTGCGCGAGAGGCCCTGCTCATGTTTTTAGCGAATCCTGAGGCATATGACCTGATGATCACTGATCTGACCATGCCTTACCTGACAGGCATGGAACTCTGCGAGGAGGTGAAAAAAAGGCGAAAGGATTTTCCTGTAATCCTCTGTACAGGGCATGATGACGAGCTTTTGCAAGAGAAGTCAATGGCTGCCGGGTTTGCCGCCTGGTTTACTAAGCCGCTGTCACTACAGAGTATTGCGGAAACTGTGCG
>CAYPEU010000070.1:3567-5048 GCA_964409855.1 uncultured Desulfocapsa sp. | reverse complement strand
GTCTTTCCCTTCTGCGGTTCGACATTCCCTGCACAACATTCGATATTTTCTTTATTCCATCCCGCTGTTCACCAGGCTAATCTGCTCATTGAGCGTCCAGAAATCGTAAATGATGCCGATTCCAAGAAGCCCTCCGCTCACCAGGTACAGGATTCCGCTGATCCATTTTCCCTGATAGAAACGGTGAATGCCGAACAGGCCGAGGAAGGTGAGGAGGATCCAGGCAATATTGTAATCGATGGGGCCGGGCTGGAATTTGATGTTTGCGTCACGACTCATCCCTGGAATGAGGAACAGATCAATAATCCAGCCGATAAAAAAGAGGCCCAAGGTGAAAAAATAGAGGGTTCCAGTCAGCTGGTGGCCATAGTAGAAACGATGAGCGCCCAGGAAGCCGAAAATCCATAAGATGTAGCCGATGGCAGGCGTGTGGGTCTCTTCATGCTGCTCTTCCATAATTTTCTCCTTTCCTCTTATAGAAAATGATACGCATGGGGCGCAGGGTCAGCATGCTATCTTTTCTTTCATCTTCCTGATCCGCTGCCAGGCGGAATGAATCCGTGTCTCTGGAATCTTTTTTTCTTTTACTGCCTGGACAACGGCAGGAATGATTCGCTGCAGAACCTCCGGGTCATGGTCGAGATTGTTGCCAATTATAATCATATCGATTCCTGCGGCAAGGGCCTGACACACTGCCTCCTCCAAGCCGTATTTATCGGTAATAGCCTTCATCTGCAGGTCATCGGTAATGGCAGGACCGTGAAAGTCGAGTTGTTTGCGGAGGAGTCCGGTGACCACGGCTGGGGAGAGGCTGGTGGGATATTTTGGATCAAGCCCCTCATGAAAGAGGTGACCGAGCATGACGCTGTCAGCCAGACCCTGGTTGATGAGACTTCTGAAAGGCGTAAGCTCTTCTTCCTGCCAGCTCATACTGATATCGGTAAAGCCGAGATGAGAATCGGTTTGCGAACTGCCGTGTCCGGGAAAGTGTTTGAGACAGGTCAGGATGTTGTAGTTATGATGCGCCTTGATCCAGGAGGCAGCGTGACGAATAACGCAGTCCGGGTCAGCTGAAAAGCTTCGCTGCAGCTTGCCGATAACAGGATTTTCAGGGAAAACATTCAGGTCGGCCACTGGGGCAAGGTTGAAGTTGATGCCTAGCCCGTGCAGGGTTGCAGCAGTACAGGATGCATGAATATGGGTGAGGGTGATGTCGTCCCTCCTGCCCAACTCTGCACCGCTGGCTGTCTCAGGGAAACCTGCCTGGGGTTTCAGTCTCCGCACCATGCCGCCTTCCTGGTCTACGGCTATGAGCAAGGGGGAATGCGAGTGCTTCTGCAATGAGGCGGTCAAGGCTTTGACCTGGGCAGCGCTGATGATATTGTTCTGTTCCTGTTTCTCTGCCAGGAGCCTGTCAAAGAGAATTACTCCGCCGAGATTCCTTTTCTTGAGGTCGTCCATTAGGGGATGACGCTCGTTAA
>CAYPEU010000070.1:0-3467 GCA_964409855.1 uncultured Desulfocapsa sp. | reverse complement strand
GTGGGTGTTTGAGATGCCTTTCTGGAGTGTAGCACCGGTAACAGGAAAAAGACAGGAGCAATGTTTTTTGAGTTCAGCACCAAGAGGGTAGAAACAACAAAGGCCGATCCAAAATGGGATCGGCCTTTGTTGTTTCTCTGCAATGTGATTGGTGAGGTCGTTATTCCAGGGTAATATTGATGGGGATGACGTGCATCTCTTTGCTGCGCTGTTCAGTGTAGCCGAGCGTCCATTCATTGCATGTGGCATTGTCACCGAGAAGCTTGTCCACGTCGGCCACAATACCTGTCACATTGATAATGGGGTGACGGCTGAAGACCTGGGGCAATCCCTGGGTCAGGTTGCAGGCCAGACAGCAGCCCGGGCGTTCATGGAGGTGGAGTTCCATGGTCAGTTGCTGTCCATTGCTGCCTCCATAGGCAAGTTCTATATCATAGGCACCGTCACTTGCATCACCGAACAGGGCCTCGAAGAAATCATTGGTACGCTCTTTGGGAAAGAGCTGCTGCAGGGTCTCTGCAGTAAAGAGTGAGTCGATTGCACTGGTATCCATAGCTCTCTAACAGGTGTTGAGTTTGTCTTGGCTGCAACGCTGTCGCGCTGCGCTGTTTCTGCTTCATTGGTCGGATTATTATAAACCTCCTTTCACTCTTGTCAACCAACGTTGCGGCGTAAAAAGCTCTATGGTAGAGTAGTGGCCATGGAAAATGATCTTCAGCAAACAGCCTTTGATTTCGCAGCTCCCACTGTTGACCTCTCAGAACTGAACGCCTCCCAGCGTGAGGCCGTCACCACCATAGAAGGACCCCTGCTTGTCATTGCAGGCGCTGGCAGCGGCAAGACCAGAACCCTGGTCTACCGGGTGGCCCATCTTCTTGAGCAGGGGGTGGCCCCGGAAAAGATCCTGCTCCTCACCTTTACCCGCAAGGCCTCCCAGGAGATGCTCTGGCGGGCCGGGAATTTGCTCAATGATTCCTGCGGCCGGGTCGTGGGGGGGACCTTCCACGGCATTGCCAACATGCTTCTCCGCCGCTACGGACATCACCTGGGTTTTGCCTCCTCTTTCACCATCATTGATCGCGCTGATGCCGAAGGAATTATCAACCTGCTGAAAGGTTCTCTGGGGCTCACCGGCCGGGACAAGCAGTTTCCCACCAAGCGGGTGCTGATCAACATGCTTTCTGGCTCTGTCAACAAATCTATTCCTCTGGATGACCTCGTCTATGAGCACTACTCCCATCTCAGTGAGCATGTTGATGAGATCTTGAACCTTGATAAACATTATAAGGAGTTCAAGTTCAACAACGGGCTAATGGATTATGATGATCTGCTGGTGAACTGGAAACGGCTGCTGCAGGAGGTACCGGAAGCGCGCCGCGAGATCGCGGCCCGTTATTCGCACATCATGGTGGACGAGTATCAGGACACCAATCTCATCCAGGCTGATATCGTCCGTCTCCTTGCCCATGGTCATGAAAACGTCATGGTGGTGGGAGATGATTCCCAGTCCATTTACTCGTTTCGCGGAGCTGATTTCTACAATATCATGCGCTTTCCCAAGGTCTTTCCCGAGACCAAGGTGATCAAGCTGGAAGAAAACTATCGCTCCAGTCAGCCCATCCTTTCACTGACCAACGACATCATCCGTAATGCCACGGAAAAGTACACCAAGACCCTTTTCACCCGGATTGAAGGGAAACGCAAGCCCCGACTCTTTGCCGGCCGTGATGAACGGGAAGAGGCCGCATTTGTCACCCGCAAGATTGAGGAACTGCGAAAAGCGGGAGTGGAGCTTGCCAACATTGCTGTGCTCTTTCGTTCCGGTTTTCATTCCTACAAGATCGAGCTTGAGCTCAACAGGGTCGGGGTAGAGTTTGAGAAGCGGGGCGGCCTGAAGCTCACCGAATCAGCCCATATGAAAGATGTGATTGCCTTTCTCCGGCTTCAAGTCAACCCTGTGGACAGTCTTGCCTGGAATAGGACCCTGCTCCAGCTTGACAAGGTGGGACCTAAAACTGCCGGAAAGATAGCCGATACCATCACCACGGCAGACAATCCTGTCGCGGCCCTGGCTGACTATCCCTGCGGCAAGACCTGGAAACAGGGGATGGCAAAACTGGTGCAGCTCTTTCTGGATATGGAAAAAGAGTCGGTTCCAGGCGTTCTCTATGAACAGGTCATCTCCTACTATCAACCCCTGTTTGAGCGAATTTACCGCGATGATTTTCCCAAGCGGCAGAAGGATCTGGACCAGCTGAAGTCCATTATCAGCGGCTATGAGGATGTACAGTCCTTTGTCGATGATACAACCCTTGATCCTCCGGACACGACAACTACACTTCAGGCAGGCGATACAGAACAAATGGTCCTTTCCACCATCCATTCTGCCAAGGGGCTGGAATGGGATGCGGTCTTTGTCATTGGCCTGGCTGAGGGGCGTTTCCCCCATGCTGCAGCAGGGATCGGCGAACAGTGGGAGGAAGAGCGCCGCCTGCTCTATGTGGCAGCCACCCGTTCCAGGAAATATCTCTACCTCACCTATCCCCGGGAACTGATGACTCCGGATCGACAGTTCCGCCGGGTGGGGATGTCGCCCTTTTTGTCGGAACTGAGGCCAGGACTCTTTGAACGGATTGATGGCCAGGCTGGGTCAGGGGCAGGCATGCCGTTTAGACCTGCATCACCAGGTCCTGGGCGAACTCTTCCCCGCACCAAGTCCAAGAAGAAGCTCTCCATGAAGGACTTGAAGAAAGGTGTCCGGGTCAGGCACCCCTTTTTTGGTGAGGGGAGTGTCAGCAGTGTTGGTCAGGGGCGCTCTGTGGATGTTGATTTCGAGCGGCACGGGGTAAAGACCCTGCATCTTGATTATGCCAAGCTGGCACTCCTCTGAATCTTCCTCCTGCGAGCAGCGTTATGAATTATCAGCAAGCCTGGGACTACCTGGACAGTCTCCAGTTTCATAAGATCAAGCTGGGTCTTGAGGCCATGCAATCTTTTATGGCCCGGGTCTCCAATCCTGAGCAGCGCCTGAACTGTGTGCATGTAGCAGGAACCAATGGCAAGGGGTCTGTCAGTGTCACCCTGCTGACCCTCCTTTCCAGGGCCGGTTATCGCGTCGGTCTCTATACCTCACCGCATCTCAGTTCGGTTCGGGAACGATTTCGGATCAATGACTCCTTTATCAGCGAAGAAAAGTTTGCCGAGCTGGCCACCCGCATCCGTGAGGTGCTGGGCGAGGAGAAGATCACCTATTTTGAATTTACCACAGCCCTGGCCTTTCTCTGGTTTGCAGAAGAAGATCTCGATCTGGTGGTCCTGGAAACAGGACTGGGAGGGCGTTTGGACGCCACCAACATCGTGACCCCGCTGGTCTCGGTGATAACCAATGTCAGCATGGATCATGAGGCCTATCTCGGTGACACCTTGTCTGCCGTGGCAGGTGAAAAGGCAGGCATTATCAAAGCAGG
>CAYPEU010000069.1:0-14398 GCA_964409855.1 uncultured Desulfocapsa sp. | reverse complement strand
AATCACCTTGATATCTTCCGGAACCGTATCCTGACGGATCAGAATAAGGGGAGTATTGGGAAGTTTCTCCCGCAATTCCCGGATATTTTCTTCAGTAAAAACTGCACGACCGGAAAGTGCTGAGCCGGAGACCCCTATCCCCTTGCCAAGGGCTGATGTCTTTAATTCCTCAGTTTCGATAAAAACATGAAAACGTTCCTGTTTTTTGATGGTAATCATGTCTCTTGTCTGCAGGAGATAGAGCTCACTGGCCTCATCACCTTCAAAGGTGAATTCGATCTCCTGGGGATTCCACCCTTTTTCGTAAACGAGATTTCTGGAAATCAACAAGAGTTCCTCATAGATATGAGGGTAACGAAATTCAAGTGTCTTATTCACGGCCCGCCCATCCAGTTCTGCCTGCTCCACGGAAATCGGATAACTGGTGACCAGGCCTGAAACAATATCCTCACCCTGATCACCATAGGCATAATCACCCCAAAGCGCGACCCGCTGAACCTTGCGATAGGGGTGAGCAGTAAACAGGACTCCGGACCCTGAAGACTGGTTCCTGTTGCCATACACCATGGCCTGAACAATGACCGCAGTCCCCCAGGCATCTGAAACATCCATAATCTTCCGATAGTCCGCTGCCTTGGCAGTCTCCCATGAATCGAGCACCATCTCTATGGCAGTAACCAGCTGCAGCCAGGGATCATCCGGAATCCCAAGCCCATGCCTGCGAATCAGCTTCTGATACTCAAGGGCCAGTTCTTTCATCTGCTCCGGTGAAAAATCGCCCTTCATCTCCACATTATACTTTTCCTTGGCGCTGTTCATCAGTACCTGGAAATCTTCCCGCTCCATGCCGGAGGTCATGGCCCAGGACTGGAGAAAACGCCGATAGTTATCCCAGGCAAGGTAGCTGTCGCCATGCTCCCGGGCCCCTTCTTCGATGAGCTCTTCATTGGTCCCCACATTATGAACTGTGGCCATCATTCCAGGCATGGAGACTGCAGCTCCACTGCGAATGGAGAGCAAGAGCGGATGTTTCGTCGCCCCATAAACACTGCCTGTAAGCTCCTCCAACTCGGTGAGTGAGGTGCGAATGCGCTGCATGAGGTCATCTCTTGCCCTGTCAAAACTATAAACCACCTCTCGACAACGGAAGACCTCGGTGGTGATAATAAAGGCAGGCGGCACCGGTTTCTTGTCCTCGCTCAGGGTCACCAGGTTAAATCCCTTGTTGCCCAGATGAATAAGATCATCGGTATAGGGGTTAATCCGGTTGAGCATGGAGATGGCCTTCTCAGGATTATAGGTCATCAACAGGTCGAGCATCTGTTCATCAAGGACATCCTTCTGGCTTTCCAATGTCCCGATTATCCTGATAATAAAATTATCCAGATGCTGCAGGCCAAAGGTGGAGGCAATGAGATCACGCAAAAAGGCCTCTGCCAGACGATGAATGGAATTCCCCTTTTCCTCCTCATCCCACAGTGAGCGATAGGTGGTGAGCAGATTATTGCCAGCTATCTGGGGAATCATGATGGAAAGATTGTTCTGATGGGCGTTGGTGTAATAGGAATAGATGACATCTTTGACCCCCTCGGAGAGGCCGCGAAAGATATCCAGATACTGGGTGTAGGAGAAGCGCCTGATCTTCAAGGAACTCTCAAGCAGGGCCAAATAGGTATCCAGGCGCCTGGAGCTGATGCCATCCACCCGCAGGGCACGAAGATAGAGCTTAATGCATTTGACAATACTATAAAAAGTGGCCTGAGTAATAATAGACAGATTGACTGTCTCCGGCAGTCGTTCCAGGAAAATATTGGTAAGGTTTTCCAGACGAAAAGTCAGACTGAGGCTGTCAAACTTCTTCTCCCGATACCTGCCGTAGACCGACGGAATATCCACGGCAATATGCCGCTTGTAGTAGATATCCTCCCTGGCCTCAAATTTTTCAGGAGAAAGAATAGTCTCCTTCAAACCTTCCAGGGTGTCGAGCAGGGCCTCAATACACTCCACAGGCCCACAGTCCTCCAGCTTGGCAAGAAGTTCCTCCATCTCAGGAAACCCCTCCTGAGAAGCCTGCTCCAGCTCACCACGCAGTTCCTGAAAACCCAGCTTGTATTTTTGATGCAGCAGCTTAAACATCTGCACCAGGAGATCAAAGCGTAGCAGTTCACTGGAAGCGATATCAGACTGGGCCTTGAGGTACTGCTGCCTATCCTCCTGTTTCCAGGAGAGCAGATCATCCATTGAGTCGAATTCAAGTTCATGACGGATACGGCCTGCCAAAATATGCTGATCATCAATGAATTTGCCTTCAAGGGCCACCTCGGAATAGACCTCTTCCGGCAGGAATGACTTCAGGTGCTCTTTCTTTTTTGTCAGCCAGAAGAGAAAGATCCCCTGGATAAAATCAACAATGAGATTGGAACTCTCAACATGGCTCTGTTTGCGCAGGAAATGGATCAGGAGATCTCTCCGTTTATGGATCTCATCAAGCTCGGTGGAGACCTCACGCAACTCTCCTTCTGCCCCGATCTCATTAAAAAAGACAGGCATGAGCTTGGTAAACTGCTTGGTCAGGTTATACACCGGTTCAATGGGGTGATTCAGCAGGTTGGTGATATCCCGCTGAAAAAGGTCGGTGTCCTTGACACAGGTCCCGGAGAGCTTGAGGTTGATGATGAGTGCGGAAAAGAGGGTGGAACACCACTTTGGCTCCTGCATGATCAGGTTCAGCCAGACCCTGATATTGGCCAGATGGGCAGGGTTGGTGATGGGCTGCCAGTCTTCATCCACCCCCGTGACATTGGCGTACTGAAAGCCAAAACGCACTGCCTCCCAGAGAAAGGTCTCCACCATGCGGCTGTTGCCGCGCTGAAAGACCTCGCCGCCTAGGACCTGGATACACTGCAGGGAGGTGTGGGGAAACTTTCTCACATTGGCCTTGAGGAGCTGAAAGGTGGTGAGAAGAAACTCTTCGATCTCCTCAAAACTCTGTAAGCGGATCAGCTGCACCAGGGAGCGATTGATCTCCCGCAGGGTCTCTTCATGGATCAGGTAGAGCCCCTTGGTATCCATGATACGAAAGAGAAATAAGAGTTTCTGATTCTCGGCAAAACGGTTCAGGGGCAGCCCCTGTTCCTGGAATTCTCCCTGCGTATCCTCATTGGCCTGGGCCAGCCTTGCGGGAACCTCCTTGTAGAAACGCACAATGTCGACATGGGCAGGCAGGGCCAGGATATCACGCAGGGCCGTGACCGGTGATGATTCAATATCTATGGCTGTCACTGCTGCCTTATTGTTTGTCATGCTCTCATGGGAAATGGCAAAGAAGAGCTGACCGGAGTGAAAATCTTCACAGAGCACCCCGCAACGATCTAGAAACCAGGGAAGCGGATCTTCCTCTTTGAGCCAGTAATCGTAATTCCGCCGCAATATTGCCTGCATGAGCCTGGCCACAGCGCAATAATCGAACTGTTCCGCCCCCTGTTCGGCAAAGGCCAGTAAAGAGGTGGCCAGTTTCTTCATGGGATGCAGCCCCTGGACAATATGCATCATGATCGGACTTTCCCCGTCATCAAGGGCGAGAAGGGTCGCAAAATAAGCGTTGAGGACATCCTGAAATCGGTACAGATCCTCCACTTTGCAGAGAGTGACCATCTTGCTTACCCAGGCCAATTGCGATTCAATAATCTGGGAGAGCAGTTTGGAGTTTTTTTCGCAGTCCTGCATGGCCTGAATAAAGATGGCTGCAAAGAGAGCAAAGGCCTCGGGCCCCTGCTCGTGACGCAGATAGTAGGTACTGTTTTTCAGGACAAAGCTGCGCAACTGGGGGATCAGAATATTCCAGTTGCGGTAGGGATGGCAGATCTCATAGAGGAGATTTTCCAGAGTATTGTGGAGTCCTTTATAGCGACCAACAACATCGAGAAGGAGTTGCAGCTCTTGACGTATGACCACCTCTTCCGCTGTTTCCAGAAGATTGGCTATCAGCGCATCCGATTCGATAGTGTTTGACTTCTTATTCATCTCTCTAGCTTCCATTCCGATCTGTTTTCTATCCCTTCTGCGGTTTAAAATTCCCTGTTTGACATTCGACCTTCTCTTCTCAAGCTTACTTTAAAAAATTAGGATTTTCGTTCAAGATTAAGGCATGCCTAAAATTTTACCGCAGGGGCCCCGCAGGAATCACCCAAACTACGGGTACAAGTGCCCTTGGGGTGCATATAAGTGATATTCCGAGGATGAAGTACTTGGCTCAACAAGCTATATATCCAAGTGAAAAATTTTGCGCATAACGCAAAGATAAGACGAAAAGACCATTTTTCAAGGTAGCCTAAAAAGATACATGCCTTAGCGTGGGCTGAACATGACCTCCTTTCTTAAGTATCTGGTATTCCGTCTCCAGATTCAAGCATCTTCTTTCCCAAAAAAGAACAAACGCCCTGAAGGAGAACCCATCAAGGCGTTTTAAGAGAGAGCCTGAAAATGCTTGACGCCTGAGTGCTACAGGGCCTTATTGGCCTCCATGTGCAGGATAAGATCAAGCATCCGGTTGGAATATCCCCACTCATTGTCATACCAGCTCAACACCTTGACCGTGCTTCCAAGGACCTTGGTTGAAAGGCCGTCAACGATGGAGGAATGACCGTTCCCCTGAAAATCAATGGAGACCAGGGGAAGGTCTGTGTAGCCGAGATAGCGATTGGCTGCCTCTTTCAGGGCCTGGTTGACCTCGGGGACCAATGTTTCTTTTTCCACCTCCATAACAACATCCACCAGTGATACATTGGCAGTGGGTACCCGAACTGCCAGACCGTCAAACTTTCCTTTGAGCTCAGGAATAACCAGGGCCACGGCAGCGGCAGCTCCAGTGCTGGTGGGGATCATGGAAAGGGCTGCAGCCCGTGCCCTACGCAGGTCGGAGTGGGGGAAGTCAAGAATCCGCTGATCACCGGTATAGGCATGAACCGTGGTCATCAGTCCCCGTTTGATACCGAAATTATCCAGGATCACCTTGGCCACCGGGGCCAGACAGTTGGTGGTGCAGGAGGCATTGGAAACCACATGGTGAACGGTGGGATCATACTCGTCCTCGTTCACCCCCATGACAAAGGTTTGAATGTTTCCCTTGGCCGGAGCTGAAATAACCACTTTACTGGCCCCGCCACTGATATGCTTCTGAGCACTCTCGCTGTCACGAAAGAGCCCGGTGCACTCTGCCACATACTCGACCCCGGCATCTCCCCAGGGAATATCAGCAGGATTGCGGTGATCAGAAACTCGAATATGACGACCATCAACGGTGATGCCCTCATCGTCGCTCTCTACTTCAGCATCAAAGACCCCCATCACCGAGTCATATTTCAAAAGATGGGCCAGGGTGGCATTGTCTGTCAGATCATTAATGGCAGCAATCTCAATATCTCCAAAGGCTGGGTCCTTTCTGAGAGCACGAAAAATACTTCTCCCGATACGGCCAAAACCATTTATTCCTATCTTAACTGTCATATCCAGCCTCCTGTCTGATAGTGGGATCACAGTACCTGTTACTGCTGCCCCGCTTGAAAATAGTTCACAAGGAAAAGACTACAGCCCGACACTAGTCTGCTTCAACAGTACTGAGTTTCATTTTAAAGCGCTGTGCCCTCGCCTTCTTATATAATTTCAGATATTCCTTGCTGACCGTGGACCACGTATAGCGATCCAGAATCAGCTGCACTGCCTGTCGCTGCATCTTGCGAATCGTGGCAGGATCTGCAGCATAGAGATGCAGTGCCCGTTGAATGGCCTGGCACAGTGCAGACACACTCTGTTTCTGATAGGCGAACCCGGTCTTCCCATCCTTCACTTTCACCAGACCGCCCACATGATGGACAATGGGAAGGTTGCCAAAGAGCTGGGCCATGAAGTCCGTCAGACCGCAGGGCTCATATTGAGATGGAATCAGGAAAAAATCTCCTGCTGCATAAATCTTGTTGGCCAGTATTGGATCAAAGCCCCTCAGGATACAGATCCTTCCCTGGTTCTCTTTCTTCTCGGCAAGACGTACAAGTTCCTTTTCATCACCATGATTTCCGCTTCCCAACAGCAGGAAACGAAAGTCAGCATCTTGGCCAAGAAGCACTTTCAGGGCTCCGATCAGAATATCCACCCCCTTTTGCTCGCTGAGCCGACCGATAAAGGTGAGCAGCGGCATGGAGAGGTCATTGTCAAGGTACCCGGAGCGGCGAATGCCCTGAATCCTCTCTCCCTTGGCAACCTGTTGCAGCAGGGCCTGTTTACACTTTTTTTTCCCATCAAGAGAAGTTGTACCCAAGGGATCAAAAGCTGCAGCAATTCCACTTTTTTCAGGATCGACAGGGCTAAATTCATCTGGATCAATACCGTTGGTGACCCCTTCAAGGAGAACACCCCTTTCCAGCAGGGTATGGCCAAGCCATCCGGTAAGACGATCATCTCCGGTTTCCTGTAGTTCCCGAGCATAATTTTCACTGACCGTATTCATCACAGCAGACCCTGCCGCGGCGAGAAACGGATCAAAACACTCATCAAGCCTGCTCTTCATGATCACCTGCCCCGGCAGACCGGTACTGGCCCGGGCAAAGCTGAGGTCAGCCACCTCCTGGTGGTAGCCCAGACCACCGTTATGGACAGTAACCACTGTGCCACTGTTGCGAAAATAATGGCGCAGGCCTGGATGCTCGCTGATCAACGCCGGCAGGACTGCCGTGTGACCATCATGACAGTGGATGACATCAGGACGGGCGCCGAGCAGGACCATCAGGTCAAGTGCCCCTTTCTGCAAGAGAAGATTCATGGCAAAATAGTCGTAATGCCCCTTTCCTTTTTTCTGCCAGGGATGAATCGCCTCATCCTCTGCAGTGTAGGTATAGACGCCTTGTTTCTCCTCGAAGCGCTCAGCTTCCAGGAGATAGAGAGTGACCCTGTTGCGGGAAGCAGTCCAGACCTGTACACGCTCCCGCCGCTCCTCTGCTATGTAATTGAGGTCCACCTCAAAGCTCAGTTCGTTCTCAGGCTGCAGGGGATCAGCAAGTAGTTGAAAACCTAATTGTGCAGGATCCATAAATCCATACCGGGGAAGAACCACGCTCACAGAACGACCATTCCAGCGACCAAGGGTCACTGCCAGCTGGGAAACCACATCTTTTACGCCGCCCGCACCTGCCAGGTTGCCGTATTCACGACTCACCATCCAGATCTGGCGGAGAGGTTCCTGTCGTCTGCTCATGTTCTCTACTCCTCTACAAAGGCGATACTCAGATGACGCAGGAGGTGGTCGGCCAGGGTGAGACGAACCATGGCCTCACAGACCGGAATAATGCGCGGGATGGCAGAGATATCATGTCTCCCCCCGACCTGGATGGTCACCGGTTCATTCTGTAAATTGACGCTCTGCTGTTCTTGAGAGATGGAAGGAATGGGCTTGACTGCAACACGGAGGACTATCTGAGAGCCGCTGGAAATACCGGCAAGGATTCCTCCGGCATTGTTGCTGACAAAGCCGTCCGGAGTGATGGGGTCGTTATTCTCAGAGCCCAGCATCTCCGCCACCTGAAAGCCGGCTCCCACCTCCACACCCTTCACCGCCCCAATGGACATGAGACCATGGGCCAGTTCAGCCTCGAGCTTATCAAAGACAGGTTCACCAAGACCTGCCGGACACTCCGCGATGATCTCCACAATACCACCCAGGGTATCTCCCTGTTTACGAACTGCACGCACCCGTTCCTCCATCTTTTCCGCTGCCGCACCATCTGGGCAAAAAAAACGATTGGAGTTGATGACCCCAAGATCCCGCTCCTGCACCTTGATGCCACCGAGCGCCACCGTGTAGGCGCAGACCTCAATGCCGTAGGTGTCAAGGAGCTGTTTGGCCACAGCGCCTGCCGCCACCCTGGCTGCTGTTTCCCTGGCAGACGCCCTGCCGCCGCCCCGGTGATCGCGAATACCGTATTTGGCCAGATAGGTCACATCGCCGTGCCCCGGACGAAAGATATCACGCAGATTGTCATAGGACTTGGAGTGGGCATCCCTGTTGTAAATCGTGAGCGATATGGGTGTGCCGGTGGTGCGGGGCAGCTCTTCTCCAGGGGGAGTAAAGATGCCGGAAAGAATCTCTATCTGGTCAGGCTCTTTTCGAGGACTCGATGCTCCACCCTGCCCCGGTCGCCTCCTGTCCATCTCAACCTGCAGCAGAGCGGGATCCAGAATAATTCCCGGAGGGCAGCCATCTATAACAGCCCCCACTCCCGTGCCATGTGATTCCCCCCAGGTAGTCACCCGGAAGGTCTTGCCAAACGTATTTCCTGCCATTCCTGTTCTTCCTTTTATGTAGTGCGCCAGGCCTGTTCAATGGCGTGAACAGCCTCGTCCACACTCAGTTTTCCGGTATCCACAGCAATATCCGCTGTTTCCTGGTACAGAGGTTTTCGCTCTGTCAGGACGTCACTCAGTTCCTGACAGATATCTTTTCCTGTCAGGCTCGGCCTGAGCGTCTCGCTATTCTTGTCCCTGCGCAGCCGATCGCAGAGAATTTCCTGGTCAGCCTGCAACCAGACCACCAGACCCTGTTTTTTGAGTTTATCCCAGAGTTCACGATGCAGAATCGCTCCTCCTCCAGTGGCGATCACACATGACCTTCGGCCCCCAAGCTCAGACAGCACCTCGCTTTCAACCTTGCGAAACCCCTGCCACCCTTTCTTTGCAACGATACCTGCCACAGAAACACCTGTTTTTTCCACAATCATGGTGTCGGTATCCAGGAAATCATAGCCAAGCCTCCTAGCCAGTTCAGCACCGACGAAAGACTTGCCAACCGCCCGGCAGCCAACCAGATAGATACACTCTTTCATTTCAATTTTTTCACGTTAATTGCTTGCATCCTTAATGATGATCTTGCTTTTTATGCCAAAAAACAAGAAAATAAAATAGTTCTTCAAGTTGTCACTCACCAGTAATGCACCTGCACCCCGCAAGAGGGTACTGAAAAGAGTACGTTAGGGTTTGTATGGTATGCGATAAGATAAAACTGTATCAAGAGAAGATCAAGCCTGAAAGAGCTTTCTCGTGGGAGGACGCCTGCAGGAGATGCCGGAAAAGGTTGGAGAATTAAAATGGAATTCAAAGATTATTACAAGACCTTGGGAATAGAGCGCAATGCCACCCAGGATGAGGTAAAAAGGGCTTACCGAAAACTTGCCCGAAAATATCATCCGGACATCAACAAGACTAAGGATGCCGAACAGCGGTTTAAAGAAATCGGCGAGGCCTACGAGGTGCTGCAGGATACGGAAAAACGAACGGCCTACGACAAGTTCGGCAGTAACTGGCAGGCAGGACAGGATTTCAGCCCGCCGCCTGACTGGGACACCGGCTTCGAGTTCCAAGGCGGAGGATACACCCAGGCCGATGCCTCACAGTTCAGTGATTTCTTTGAATCACTCTTTGGCAGGAAAAGTGAATTCAGCCAAAGAGGCGGTTTTCAGGGGCCGCAGTCATCCTTCTACGGGAAAGGTCAGGACCTCCATGCAAAAATTATCATCAGCCTGGAGGATATCTTTCACGGCAGCAAGCAGACCCTGACCCTGCAGCGGCCCACCCTTGATGCTCACGGTCATGTCATCGCACGTCCCCATACCCTGCAGGTCACTATTCCCAAAGGTGTCACCGAGGGTCAGCGTATCAGGTTGGAAGGCCAGGGAGGTGGTGGAATGGGTGGGAGAGCAAACGGTGACCTCTATCTGGAAGTCGCCCTTGCCAAGCACCCCCACTTTACCGTCGACAACAGGGATATCCTGCTCACCCTGCCAATCACACCCTGGGAAGCAGCACTGGGAGCTACAATACCAGTCCCTACTCTGGGCGGCATTGTGGAGCTGAAAATCCCGGCAAACTCCCAGACCGGAAAAAAAATGCGCCTCAAGGGAAGGGGAATCTGCTCAGCAAAATTGAGTGGTGACCAATATGTGACCTTGGCGGTCATGGTTCCCAGGCCGAAGACCAAAAAAGAGCAGGAACTCTATCGCCAAATGGCAGAGTCCATGGCATTCAATCCCCGCAGCCACCTTGGAGTGAGATCATGACAACAGAGATCCAGTGTACCGTTTTTGACGAGAGCAGTGCATACTGTCTGAAAGATCTCTGCAGACTGTGCAGGGTTCACGCCCAGTTTATCCATGAACTGATTGATGAAGGCATCCTCTCCCCCCAGGGCAATGATCCCCAGAACTGGCGCTTCGGTGCTGTGGAGATCAAGCGGATACAGATCTCCATCCGCCTGCAGGAGGATCTGCGGATCAACCTTCCCGGAACAGCCCTGGCCCTGGATCTTCTGGAAGAAATCGAGGAGCTGCGGCGCAGCAAATCACTCCTGGAGCAACTCCATGCCCTGGAAAAAGGGGTATGAACCGGGCTGTGCGAAGGCCCGGGGGAATCAAGTAGTAATGAACCTGCTCCCCCCTGATAAAACAAGTTGCCGGCCGCCTGAAAAAGATTGACAAACCTGCTGTGGTGACTACTACTTATACAAGATATTTGTATCTTTTATGCAACACCAGAACCCATACCTAAAACAAGGAGCCTTACCATGAAACAGACCATCCTCCTCCCTCTTCTCCTCAGTCTCAGTATCTTACTCTCCTCCTGTGGCGGTGGGCAAGCCACCAAGGCCGGAATGGGAGCTGGCGGCGGTGCCGCAGCAGGAGCACTGATCGGCCAGGCCATTGGTCATAATACGGAAGCCACTCTTATCGGAGCAGCCGTAGGCTCCATGCTTGGCTACATGATCGGCAACGAGATGGATAAATATGACCGGCAGCAGCTTAACCATGTCTATGAACGCGGGGTCTCGGGTCAGACCAATGCCTGGCGTAACCCTGACTCCGGCAACAGCTACCAAGTCACCCCACAGCCGGCCTACACCAATCCTTCGACCCATCGACCCTGCCGTAAGGCAGAGATCCAGGCAATCATTGACGGAAAAGCAGAGACGACTTACACAACGGCCTGCCGTGATGAGAACGGGCACTGGCAGCTGCAGAACTAATATTTCTGGTAAAAAAACATACGGTCTGAGAACCAGCTCTGTTCTTTAGGCCGTATGTTTTTGTCTGCATGACGAATTGATTGTCCTGCCCAGCCCCCCTTTTTTGGAGACGACTCCTGAAATGCACAGCGGTAAATTTACAGTCCCCACTACAGAGCATATGCAGCTCGTTGATATCACCTCCGAGGTGCAGAAACGACTCAATGAGCATGGAGTCGACGAGGGCATCTGCTATCTGTACAACCCCCATACCACTGCTGGATTGACCATCAATGAGGGGGCCGATCCTGATGTGCGGAGTGACATCATAGATGGTCTCCGGGAAATTGTCCCGCTCCACTTTCCCTTCCACCACCAGGAGGGAAACTCGCCCTCCCACATCATGGCCTCGCTCATGGGCTCATCACTCACCATTATGGTCAGTAATGGACGACTGCAGCTTGGCACCTGGCAAAAGATCTATTTCTGTGAATTTGACGGTCCCAGGACCAGGAAAATCCACTGGCGACTGCTTACTGCAGAATAATTTCCACTCCTCATTGACCTATGAAGATTGATCCGCACCAGATGTGCTTTGGCCTGAACCTTGACCTGGACCGCAGTTCCCTCTCTTGTTTTCTGCAGTTGGCCGGCAGACCGGACTTTGCCAAGCTGCTCTCCAGTCGAATGTCCAGTGAAGAAATCCAGGATATTGTCCACTTCCTTACCGGCATTTTCAAAAACAATCTGAGCGAAGACGAATATCACGAAATGTTCCTCCTGGAACAGTCTCCTCACCACCATCTGGAAAAAGAATAGCGCCATGGCCCATGATACCCTCTATGACCTTCGCAGTTTTCTTGAACTGCTGCGCAGGGAAAAGCAGCTGCTTGTGATTGATGAAGAAGTCGACCCGAACCTGGAAATCGCCGAAATTCATCGTCGGGTCATTGAACGCCAGGGACCGGCTCTGCTGTTTACCCGGGTCAAGGGCAGCGACTTCCCTGTGGTCACCAATCTTTTTGGTACTGCCAAACGGCTCGAGCTTGCCTTTGGCAGCAGGCCGCAGCAGTTTGTCCAAGACCTGGTCAACCTCACTGAATCATTGATGCCCTTAAAGATGAAAACCCTGTGGGAACATCGCCACCTCCTCCAGGATGGTTTAAAAATAGGCCTCAAAGATCGAAAACAGGGACCGATCCTTGGAAACTGCCAGCTCCCGCCACGTCTTGGCAGCCTGCCCATGCTCACCTCCTGGCACAGTGACGGCGGTGCCTTTGTCACCCTGCCCCTGGTCTACACCGAACATCCCGGTGGCAAGGGCCACAATCTCGGCATGTACCGCATTCAGCGATACGATGATATGACCACCGGCATCCATTGGCAGATCCACAAGGGAGGCGGCTATCATTACCATGAGGCGGAAAAGCTGAACCAGCCCCTGCCCATGACCCTCTATATCGGTGGCCCGCCGGCACTGATGCTTGCAGCCATTGCCCCGCTGCCAGAGGATATCCCGGAACTGATGCTCACCTCACTGCTCCTTGGCAAAAAACTGGATATGACCGCAGACCCAAGAGGTGGTCATCGCCTGGTGGCCAATGCCGAGTTTGCTGTGCGGGGCATGGTCCCCCCCCATGTGCGCAGGCCAGAGGGCCCCTTTGGCGACCATTACGGTTACAACTCTCTGCAGCACGACTATCCTGTATTTCAGGTCTCCCATCTCTACCATCGAAACAAGGCTATCTATCCGGCAACAGTGGTTGGCCGGCCCAAACAGGAAGATTATTTCATCGGGGATTTTCTCCAGGATCTCCTCTCACCCCTCTTTCCCCTGGTGATGAAGGGAGTTCGCGAGCTGAAAACCTTTGGTGAGACCGGATTTCACTGCCTAGCGGCGGCCAGGGTTGCCGACCGCTATCCCAGAGAGGCCTTTGCCAGCGGACTGCGTATCCTTGGTGAAGGGCAGCTTTCGCTCACCAAATTTCTTATCCTCACCGACGGGGATATTGATATCACTGATTTTCCAAAACTCTGGACCCATGTGCTGGAACGCATCCACTGGGAACGTGACCTCTTTGTCTTTGCCAATGTCTCCCAGGACACCCTTGACTACACCGGTCCTTCAGTCAACAAAGGCTCCAAGGCCATGATGCTGGGCTTGGGCAAGGAAAAAGTGCGAGACCTGCCCACGAGTTTTACAGGTGATCTGCCCGTTGACTGCCAAAAGATAAAAGCGCACCTTCCAGGAACACTGGTGGTGCAGGGAACAGCCTATCAAGAGAAGCCCGACCTCGCTGCACACCTTGCAGGAGAGCCAGCCTTTAGTGACTGGCCGGTTGTCCTCCTGGTGGATAACTGTGAAGAGGCCACCTGCTCTCTCCAGGAGTTCTTGTGGACCTTTTTCACCCGCTTTGAGCCGGCTGCCGATATTCATGGAGCAAGCACTGAGGTCCAGCGCTTCCATGTGGGACTCACTCCGCCCATTGTTTTTGATTGCCGGATGAAGCCCTGGTACACGGATGTCCTGGAGGTAGATGAGGCCACCCGCAGGCTGGTCGACTCCCGCCTCGTCAAACTGCTGCCGTCCCATCTGCGCTGATCATGGCCACTCCCCTTCGTCTGCAAAAATTTCTTTCCAGGTCTGGTATTGCCTCCAGGAGAAAGGCCGAGGAATACATTGCCCAGGGACGGGTGCAGGTTGACGGCAAGGTCATCACCTCCATGGGAGAACTGGTTACCCCGGGAAAACAAAAAATTTATTTTGACGGGAAAGAAGTGGTGGCTGTTGAGCGATTCATCTATATCCTCCTCAACAAACCAAAAGGTTATGTGACCACCCTCTCTGACCCCCAAGGACGGCCCATAGTAACCTCACTGCTCTCCGGCATCCAGGAAAGGGTCTATCCTGTGGGGAGGCTCGATCTCGATACAGAAGGTGCCCTTCTCCTCACCAATGACGGCGACCTGGCCCAGGCGATCCTGCACCCCAGCCATGAAGTCACAAAAACCTATGAGGTGGAAGTGAAAGGACATCCATCCTCAGGATCCATCTCACGCCTGGAAAAAGGGATCCTTCTGGAAAAGAAAAAGACAGCGCCTGCCAGGATCCGGGTAAAAAGACGTGGAAAAAAAACAACGGTGATGATTATCACCATTCATGAAGGAAGGAAACGCCAGGTAAAAAAAATGTTCCAGGCCATTGGCCATCCTGTGACATCACTTAAACGCCTTGCCTATGGCAAGCTTACACTGGCTGGTCTTGGTCTTGGAAAATACAAAATTCTCCAGCAAAATGATCTGAAAAAAATTTTTTCACATAATTTTCTTTACAAACAAAAAAATAGCTGATTAAAT
>CAYPEU010000068.1:7790-14502 GCA_964409855.1 uncultured Desulfocapsa sp. | reverse complement strand
GGGAGAGTTTTTGCCAATCGGGTCATGGCGGAGCTGGTCTAAGGAGCACAGGCAGACATGGCCTGAACAGCCACATCTGCCTGTGAGAGAGGAAGGATCAGTCGTAGTCGTACTCAAAAGTTTTCTTTTCAGAGTAGATCACGTCTCCTTTTTTACCGCTGATAAAGTAGGAGAGTTTTACCTCTATCTCCACTGTCTCAATATCAGTATCAAAGTTCATGAGGAAACGTTCTTTCCGGGTCTCCATGGGCTGCAGCGTGAGATCAACGATCTCTTTGATCTGCCAGGCTCCGTAGCGCATCCTGCCTTCCAGATCTTTGCCGATTTCCCACCACACCTTCTGGTCGGAGAAAAGGAGTTGTTTTTTGGGGTCTTTTTCGTCAAGATTTTTTGCGGTCACATCCAGGACCACTTTGCCTGACCACAGTCAGCCGTCTGGGACTCGGTGGCCGGTCTTGTTTTCAACGAATACATTGACCACGGCACTGGGAATCCATTTTTTGGCTTCTTTCAACTTCTTTTTCAGGGTGCCTGGTAGATGGCCATAAGAGATGATCTCCACCTGCAGGCCTAATCCTTCTTTCACGATATCAAGGTCATGGCCTCCGGGAAAGGTGTGACCCTTTTTCATGTGACAGTCCTGACAGGTCTGACTGCCGCCCTGAGCAATATAGGTGTTCTGATAACTGCCTGACAGGGTGTTGCACTGGATGGTCTCGCCATCAGCTGCCTTGTATTTTCCGTGACACTGCATGCAGAATGAGGCGCGGGTGATATCCACTAGCTCCTCGGTTTCATGACCATCCTCAGCATCTGCACCACTGGGCCCGTAAATCATACCTGGCTTAGGTTCACCATGCAGGCCGCGGGCAACAGCGCCTGCCTTGATGTTATGGCAGGAGAGACAGCCGACACTCAGCTTTGCCAGTTCTTTCTTGGCAGCGTCGCCTTCTTTGGTTCCTTTCATCTTGTGGGCGGTAACGATCATATTACCAATATCCACTGCCAGTTTCTCTGAGGCATATTTCACCGTCGGTGCATGACAGTCCAGGCACTTCATGACCTGTGCCTTGGTCAAGGGGGTATCCCACTCTTTTGCCAGTCCAATGGCGATGAAGTTGTGCATTCCCTTCAGAGAAGAAATAACAGCCCTGGAATGCCAGGAGTTATTCCACTCACTGTGGGTCTCCTCGTGACACTCCACACATTTCGAATTGTCAAACATTGCGACCAGTTCATCTATCGTTTCTGCCTGTTTTTCAGCGGCAGAGAGGTTGGCGGCCCCTAAAAATACAGTGAATAGGAGCGCATGGGTAACACTGAATATCTGTTTTACATTCATGTATGTCCCTCCCAAGTCTGTCTTGATCAAAAAAAATGTTTTCCTGTACAATTGAAACGGTCCGGTTCTTATCACCTCCTCAAAATCCTAGACTCTATAAGCTGTTGATCTGCAAGCCGGTCAAGAAATAACCAACTGTTAACACTCCTACAAGGTAGTAAGTCACTACTGTCAGTATCGGAAAAAACAGTGGTGATGTCCAGAGAAAAAGATTTTCAGGCTGTTTTAGGAGAAAAATCGACGCCCGTTCAATACCTTGGCTGGGAAGAAATGATACCGTAACTCGACACAATGAAAGGGATTGGCAGAAGAGAAGCACACAAATGTAAGAGATGAATGCAGTCGCCGCTAATTGTGTTTGAGGATCTTAAAAAGACGATAAGGTGGGAAGAGAGGTTGTTGTTGACAATATTGTCATGTTTCAGGGCAGCTGTCGGGAGAAAATGGCGTGCTGCTCCCTTGTGACTGTTCTTTTTCCCTTTTCTTTAGGAAAAATATTGTGAAATATCAGAATGTTGGTAGGAAAGTATGCAACTACCGGGAAAGCTGGCACGGACTGTGAAATAAAAGAGTTTGATTGAACTTTTTACATCTTGGATGAAAAGCTTTTCATCCTTCCTCTGTTTCAATGGTATCATTAGGCAGTGCAGACACCTGTGCCGCATCATTTGTTCCGGCTTTCCTGGTGCTCAAGCAGATGTGGCGTGGAATCATTCACCATCAGAGGAAGAACTCATTCAACCGGTCATACCCTATGGATATTATAACCAACAAATCGATATATACCTCCATGCTGCAGGATGGACCATTTGCGGTGGGAGACACCCCTCCTTTTACCCACCCGTTTTCCCGGGAGGCCAAAGAATGGTCCCGAGCTATTCGGGAAGACCAGCTCATGAAGACCAAGTACCGGGCCGTACGGAACCAGATATTCGACCTCCTTGGCGTCAGTACCTTTGATGAAATCCTCTCCTTGATCTATGACAAGGAATTAAGAAAGAAGACCACCACAAGTGCCTACCAGCTCCTTGGCAATATGTTCGGTATCCAGGGCAATAGAGAGGTTATTGATCGTCACTTGCATGACTATGCCCGCACAGCAGATGACGTGATGAACTCCCTGCGGGCAAAGGTGCTGGCCCCATACAGTTCACACATCGAAACAACAAATGAAATAGAGACCATGCATGATCCCGTGGGTCTGCTCCTTGTTTTTTTTGATGAACGATTCCATCGTAAGGCACGTTTTGAGGCAAAACGTAAACTGGTGCTCATGAACCTGGCGGGATCAATCGACCAAAGGGAGCGTGAAACGCAAATTGAACAGAAGTTTGCAGACTTTTTAAACTTTCTCAACGAATTTGTCTGGAGTCCAAGCCTGAAAATAGGCGACCTGGAAATCTGTTACCTCCACAGCAGGCACAGCGCAGAAGATTTTAGCTGCACGGAAGTGAGTGTCCTGAGTGAAGAGGAAGCCCTGACAATTACTCCGGTGCGGGGAGAGAAGCTGACACTGGCCAAACGGCGCAGGTTTAATGATCAGGGTTCTGAGATTCCCATCTATGTGACAATTCGAAAAAAACCACCGGCAGCCAAGGTGCTCAAGCTGCTCAGGAAAAACGAAAAGAATCCGGCCACTGCCGTTGATGATGAGTTGGGCCTTATGGCTGTACTGAATTCAGTCAGTGATGTGAAACGGTTTCTCCGTCATTTGACAAAAAGTGCGGTCAGAGCAGACTCCTTCATGACCCTGGAGGATATTTCAGACACCCTGACCAGTGGCGAATATGGAGGGTCGGCAACAGGGAGTTCCGTAAAAACCCCCATGCTCAAGTTTTTTGCCCGGCTGGGCGGCATGCGGGTGGAATTCATCATTCATACCAACCGCTCCTATCTCAACTATATTTATCAGCGTGACGTGGCGCACGACGAATATGAGGTCAAGCGTATATTTGATACCGGGGTGGCTGAATTTCTCTTTCCTTCGGATATCTACCGCCTGGACATGGAAAAAATTCGTACCATCCAGCTTGCCAGGTTTAGAAAACAGATTGAGGAGTATTAGCTGCAGGCTGGCCAGCAAGGGAGAGTTGTCAGAACATTGCCCCATCCCGCCCTATTATCGGAGAAAAGATATTTTCCTGTGAAACCGGTATACACCTGCAGGGCATCCTGGTAGATCAGGAAATCAGGCTGCTGGTAAACGGATCCTGAGCCGCTGCTGCCGGCAGCTTCACCCAAGGGCCTGATAGCTGCGATGCTCTCCGGCCTGCACTCTCTCTTTTTGGGGGAGAACGATTCCCTGGAAGCGGTCAAGCCAGTCGTTATTTCTTCGCCCGTCTTCCATAGCGATGATCTGATCGCCCAGAATAGAGGCCTCCTGCAGGTCATGGGTTACCATGATGATGGGGATCTGCAGCTGCTCTTTGATTTCCAGAAATTTCTGCTGCAGGGAGCTCCTGCTCTCCACATCAAGGGCAGAGAATGGTTCATCCAGGAGGAGAAGCTCGGGCTCGGCCGCCAAGGCCTGGGCAAGGGCTGCCCGTTGTCGCTCTCCTCCGGATATGCGTGCAGGTTTTTTATCCTGTAGATGGGTGATTCCCAGAAGATCCAGCAGCCTGTCCACTCGGGAGGGGGTGTTACAGCCAAAGGCTACATTTTCACGCACCCGCAGGTGAGGAAAGAGGCTGGCCTCCTGAAAGACATAGCCCAGTTTTCTCTTGCGCGTCTCCACCCGGATCTTCTTTTCAGTGTCACAGAGGGTCTTGTTTGCCAGCTCTATTCTTCCATGATCGGGATGCTCAAGGCCTGCAATGATCCGAATCACGGTGGTTTTTCCCGATCCAGATGGGCCTGCCAGGGCAAGAAGTTCTCCGGCAGGACAGGAGAGTTCAATGTTGAGAGTGAAATGAGCAAGTTTTTTCCGGATATCGACTTCAAGCAACATGCTTTCTTTTCTCCATCAGGTTTACAGTGAGCAGGATGAGGTAACTGACCAGCAGCAGGGCCAGGGAGAGTTGCCAGGCCTCTTGGTAGCGCATGGCCTCCACATATTCATAAACGGCTATGGAGGCGACCCTGGTTTCACCGGGGATGGAGCCGCCAATCATGAGGATCACGCCGAATTCTCCCATGGTGTGGGCAAAGCTCAGGACCGCGGCCCCGGCAATACCGGGAAGGGAGTTGGGCAGCACCACGCTGAAAAAGCTGGACACTCTGGAGCAGCCCAGGACAGCTGCTGACTCAAGAAGGCGATGGTCAAGCTTGGCAAAGGTACTCTTGAGGGGCTGAACCGCATAGGGAACGCCGTGCAGCGTGGCCGCCAGGACAATGCCGCCAAAGGTGAAGATTAAAGGGGTTCCCATGGCTGCCTGATGCAGGCGTCCGACCACCCCTTCCGGTCCCATGACCATGAGCAGGAAAAAGCCAAAGACTGTGGGGGGTAAAACCAGGGGCAGTCCTATCAGTGACTCAATAAAAGCCATGCCCCGCATGGGCCAGAAAATCAGGATGTAGGCCAGAGGGGCAGCAATGAGCAACAGGAAAATCGTGGTTACCCCTGCAAGCTGCAGAGAGAGGAGAAGAGGTGCGTAATCCATGGTTACCGGTATCCATGGGTGTGGATAATCGCCCGGCTCGCTTCGCCCGTTAAAAAATCACGCAGGTGGCGGCTGGCCTTTCTATTGCTGCCGGATCCTGTCACGCAGCCCCATTGCTCAACGCTGGCGCTTTCCGGTATCGGCCAGTAACGACCTTTTAACCCCTCAGGGGAGAGCGCCTGAGAAAGGGCGATGAAACCGAAGTTGGCTCCGCCTGACTGCGCGAAAAGAAAGGTCTGTCCCACAGA
Organism: uncultured Desulfocapsa sp.; assembly: GCA_964409855.1. Lineage (GTDB taxonomy): Bacteria > Desulfobacterota > Desulfobulbia > Desulfobulbales > Desulfocapsaceae > Desulfocapsa. The sequence goes on along the minus strand of CAYPEU010000068.1, from coordinate 9,313 downwards.
CTGACCAAAAACCAGTCTGGGCTGTAAATCTGAGAGAAGTCCCTGTTCCTGCAGGACGCGAAAGGGTGCTTCACCATAGGGGACTGTCTCAGGGCTGCCAATGGCAATTTTACCTCTGCTCAAGGCAAGGGTCTCCTGCCATGTTGGGTGGTTGAGGCTCTGGTCTGCCGTCCAGAGAACAACCTCTCCTGCAGCATACTTGAAGGGCGTTTCACACACTCCCTGTTCGTACAAAAGCGTTGGCCGCCGAGCATCGGCAGACAGGAACATATCATAGGGAGCGCTATGCAGAAGCTGGGCATACAGTTTACCAGAAGAACCATAGCTGAGGGTGAGCTGAACGCCTTCCTCTTCCGTAAAAAGTGCGGCCAACTCCTCCAGAGGGCGAATAAAATTACTGGCTGCCGCTATGGTGAGTTTATCCCCGGCCAGGACTGGGCAAGAGAGGAGCATGATAAGCAGCAGGAGTGGTGGCACAATCCATGAACAGTAGTGTCCAGCCGGAGGTGAGGAAGAGGAAGAGGGGGTCATCTCTTTTCCTCCAACCAGGCACTGGTTTCTTGCATAAGGAGTTGCTCCAGTTTTTTCTGTACCCGCCAGAACAGGGTCAGCAGCTCTTCACCGGTGGCGGTCAGAACTGTACCGCCTCCCTGGCTGCCCCCACGGCTGGTCTGCACCACCGGTGAACCGGCCTGACGGTTCATGGATTCCACCAGCTTCCAGGCGTGCTTGTAAGACATGTTCATCTCTTTAGACGCCTTGCTGATGGAGCCGCGGGCAGCTATTTTTTCAAGCAGGACTGCCCGGCCATAGCCGATGAACGTTCCTTCCCCGCCTTCAAGCCATACCCGGCCGTGCCACCCCGGAGACGCCCCATGCCGTTTTTTTCCTTTTCGTCCCATATTTCGTTATGTATAGCAAAACATATCGAGTGTAAAGAGCAAAATAGTGCTCTGTTCACCCTACTCCAGGCCAACACGTGGTTTTTCCAGGTTAAATTTTTTTATACGGTAGCCGATCTGGCGCTGAGTCAGGCCGAGTTCCCGTGCAGCCCGCGCCTGTACCAAGCCGTTTCGGCGCAGCGATACCTCAATTTCGTTCCGTTCCAGGTCCTGCAGAGAACCTTGGCCCGGACTACTCTTTCCCGGTTTTGAGGCAGACGGCTTGATGGAGGGCTCGGGTTTGGGATCAAAGGTCATGTGCTCTCTCAGGTCTTCGGGAGGGATGACTTGATCGCCTCTTCACAAAGCAGGACATGAAAGCCCATGGCCGATTCCAGGGTCAGGGTGTTTGATGATATTCTTTTTTTCACCGGAAAGGTCTGAGGAGAGAGAGGCGATGTCCCCTGTCCCCGATCCTTTGCCTTGCTCATCCGTTGTCCTCCTGCCATAACCCCCTCTGACCTGGAAGAATCTTGGCTCATTACAATCCGTTCCTATCTTCTTATCCATGGCAAGAAAGAGGATGGCTATGGGCTCATCGAGGAACGCCAGGCCCCTCCGGTGGGAGGCGGCACAGGACGC
>CAYPEU010000068.1:0-7690 GCA_964409855.1 uncultured Desulfocapsa sp. | reverse complement strand
GCCGTGTACACGGGCAAAAGGGGATATCTGCCTTGAAAAGAAGGGCCAAAAAGAGCTGCAGCAGCGGCTGCCTGGGCACGGGCACCGGCTACGGCTGAGTTGTATACACCTCCCCTGGGTCAGATGGCTCAGGGGAGGTCTATTCCGGTCTCGGCAGCGATAAGTTTGTGGTCAGAAGTTGAAGACCTGGGCCGTTGCCGCCATGTCGATGAGGTTTCCGCCGGTATCGAGCTGCATGTTGCTCAAGAATGTGGTCTCATCAAGATCCCTTCCTTTGGCGCAGGGGGTACAGACCCCGGTACAGATCTTGTTTTCTTCCAGGTAGGGCAGATAATCTGTCGGGCAGTCACCGGTAATGGTCTTTTGCGAACCGTCTTTTCCCTTCACCGCCCAGTGAACTCCATCGTCAACGAGGAAGATGTTGACTTTATGTCCCTTTTCATGGGCAATCCTGGAAAATTGAAAGCAGCGGGCAGCCTTCTCATTGTCATCGGTATGCAGAACAAACAGAAATTCAGCCATGGTGATCCTCCTTGAACAGGGCTAAGCGGATGGCGATATTGTGGAAGAGTGATACTGTTTGTCAGAAAAACATATGTTCAAAATAAATGCAACACTCTTCTGTATTGTCAAGAGCTTGCCTGCTATTGAACCTGCCTATCATTGTCTCTTCCTTGCCTGGCAAAATGTTATTGCTTCCATCTGTGTCAGTCTGAATAATGACCGTGGCCTGACAGGAGAGATACTCCTTTTCAAGACCCTGTTTCTGCGTGTGATCTCAACTTTCCTCAAAATTGGTGTTTGTCACAACGGTCGTGAGTATGGTAACTCTTAGCTTGATGTTTCGTCCATTGCTATGAGAATCGGGTATCCCGATATAAGAAAGAGGAGTTGAGATGTTTCTGCGCGCATTGGCAAAAGATCTGTATCGCAGTCAGAAGGAGGTCGAGGGCCTTGAACAGGAGTTATTGGAGATGGATCCGGGTGCTGACCAGGAGAAAGTGAAGGATCGGTTGCGCCAGGCAAAGGCCGAACTGGAGCAGATTCGCAAGGTGATGGAGGGAAGAAAAGAGCAGTCCAGGTCCTCCCTTCACCAGCCCAAGTCTCGCTTCTTCTAGCTGGCCATGAAAAGACTCTATCTCATCCGTCATGCCAAATCGAGCTGGGCGGATCCGACTTTGAGGGATTTTGACCGTCCGTTGAATAAAAGGGGAAAACGAGATGCCCCCTTCATGGGCAAAAAGCTGGCGGAGCGGGAAATCGTGCCTGGTTTTATCATGGCCAGTTCAGCCAAACGGGCGGCAAAGACTGCCAGAACAATAGCCAGGGCCATCGAGTACCCAAAAAAGGATATCTATTTTACCGAGGCAATCTATCTGGCCGACGAGGAAGGACTCTACGCAATAGTCCGCTCTTGTGATGAGAGCGTGAGCAGTCTCTTTCTTGTGGGTCACAATTTCGGTATCACTGATTTTGCTGTCAGCCTGAGCGGTGAACAGATTGAAAATATACCCACCTGCGGTATTGCGGCCCTGGAGTTTGGCCTGGACTCCTGGCAGCAGGTGGGGCCGAACAGGGCCCGGATGCTCTTTTTTGACTGGCCCAAAAAATACAAAAAAAAGTGATCTCCTTCTTGGTGTTGACACTGATCTCCGGGCTATGGATGAAAGCCTTACGCGTTTACAGTAAGGGGATGGCAACAACATGACAAGCACGGTTTCTCCGTTCTCCCTCCTCAATATCCGGCTGTTCATTAGTCTGCGGGTCCTCTTTAACTGCCGATTCTACTATCCGGTCTTTACCATTCTCTTTCTCGATTATGGTCTGACCATTGAGCAGTTTGCCCTGCTGAATACGGTCTGGGCCCTGACCATTGTTCTTACCGAGGTGCCTTCCGGCGCCCTGGCCGATGTGGTGGGGCGAAAATATCTCCTGGTGGCGACCGCTGTCCTCATGTTCCTGGAAATGTTGCTTATTGCCTTTGTTCCCCTGGGCAATGCGACGCTTATCTTCTGGGTCTTTTTGGTCAATCGTGTTCTCAGCGGCCTGGCTGAGGCCTTGGCCAGTGGTGCAGATGAGGCCTTGGCCTACGATACCCTGGTGGAAGAGGGGGATCCTGATGACTGGCCCAAGGTGCTGGATATCCAGATGCGGGCCAAGGCCTTGGGGACCGTGATCGCCATGACCACAGGGGCACTGGTCTACGATCCGCAATCAGTCAACTCTATTCTTCACTGGTTGGGTTTCCAGGCTGAGGTGACCCAGCAGATGAGTATGCGCTATCCCATCTATCTCACCCTGCTCCTCAGTCTGGGCGCCTTGGTAAGCAGTCTGCTGATGAGGGACCCGGTACCACTTAATCACTCTTTTTCCAGGGAGAAATCGTTTTTCACCATCCTGTGGCAGGCCGGAGGAAAGACCTGGCAGGCTGGTGCATGGATTGCGAGGACTCCTTTTGCTCTGGCCCTGATCCTCTTTGCTATGTGCTATGACCATGTGCTGCGTATGATCGTGACCATGACCAGCCAGTATTTTCGTCTCATTGAGTTGCCCGAGGCCAGTTTTGGTCTGATCGGGGCACTGTTTGCCAGTCTTGGGTTTGTTATTCCGAAACTGGCACATCACATGGTGCATCGCTATACGCCGGTAAGAAATGCATTCTATCTTGGTGGCATAACCCTTATTGCCTTCTGGAGTCTGACAGGATTCATCCCTTATTTCGGCCTGCTGCCTATGGGACTGGTCTATACTGGAATGATGCTGACCTCGTTTTTTACCAGCCACTACCTGAATCGAATCACTGAGTCGCATCAACGGGCAACTGTGCTCAGCTTCAAAGGGCTGGCCTTCAACCTGGCCTATGGGATGATTGGTGTTCTTTTTGCCGGCTTGATGCAGCACTTGCGTAAGAGTGTGGCTGCTTCCCAGCCAGTCCTGTCTGAATCTCTGGTCGAGGCCCAGGCCTTTCGTGAAGCCATTGCCTGGTTCCCCTGGTATACAATCTGTGTCCTGGGTCTGATCGTTTGCTTCACTGCCTGGTCACTGCGAAAAACGGGGATACATCGTAAGGCTGGCTGATCAAGCTAATAAAATCACTGAGTTCTGGTTCGCTACATCCACCAGTTTTTTTCTTGTTATTGGCATTTAGCGGTTTTATTTGATAGGATATATGCTATGTGGCATGAAAAAAGAAAAAAGCAACGTCGCCCCCTTGACTGTCTCCTGGAAGTAGAGGGGGAAATACAGCAGGGGCAAATCTTTCAGGAAAGGGCTGTTCTGGTCAATCTCTCCGAAGGAGGCGCTCAATTCACAAGCCTGTATCAGGAACGTTATCACGTAGGCCAAACCTTGCAGACCAGTATCTTTTTGCCTGGTACACCTGAGGGAGGAGGCCTGATGAAGACCATGGCTCAGGTCATGCGCGTTGATGAGGCCGGAGACAATTCACCGCAAAACGGCGCAGCACAGGCCAATGTTGCTATTTATTTTCCAGAACCTTTTCACCTCATGCGCTGAGGCAAGAGGGAGTGCGATGGTAGAGCAGGATGGGAACTAAAAAACAGGGTCTCAGTTTTTACAGAAAGGCCAAGATAAGCTTGGGATTGATGGGTATTATTCCATTTCTCCTGACCGTCTACCTGGTGTTAAAGGAAGTGGGAACACCGAGCGAATTGATGATTATCTGTGCCGCGTTGATCCTGGTCAGTATACTCCTGGGTTTTATCCTGCTGCGTCGGTCGTCAGATCAACTGGCCACCCTGGCCCAAGAAACATCCCATATCGATTCAGATGATGTTCTCCAGCCTCTCCATGTGGAGGTTGACGGTGAGCTGAAAGATATTGCAACAAATTTTAATAGTGTCGTTGAGCAACTGAACCAGGCAAACAGAGATATACAGAGTCGGAGTTTTCAGCTCCAGGAATTTGCCGCTAACCTGTCCGACTCCTATGAACAGCTGGAAAATGAGAACAAGCTGCGTGAAAATGAGAACAGGCTGCGTGAGCATCTCTGCCGTTATGTCGACAAGGATCTTGTGGAAAGACTCATGTTCTCCCAGGAAGGCAGACTGTTGCGCAATGAAAGAAGAATCGTGACGGTCATGTTTGTAGATATTCGTTCTTTCACGACCATTGCAGAGCAACTAGAGCCTGAAGAGGTCTTTACCATGCTTAATGAGTATTTTACTATCATGGTGGATATTGTCTTCAAGTATAACGGGATGCTCGATAAGCTGGTGGGTGATCAGATGATGGCAATCTTTGGCCATATGACCACTGAAAGGAAAGGGGCCAGAGCAGCGGTACGAGCAGCAATAGAGATGCAGAAGGCTGCCATTGGCTTGATGCGAAAGCGTGCCAGGGCCGGGCTGCCGATTTTCAAAATCGGCATTGGTATCAATACCGGGAGTGCTATTCTCGGCAGTGTCGGGTCAGAAAATAGAAAAGATTATACTGTGATCGGAGATACGGTGAATACGGCGGCCCGTTTTGAACAGCATGCAGGAGAGAAGGAAATTGTCATAAGTGAACGGACCAGCAAACATTTACCAAAAAATATCCCTCTGGGCAACAGGCAGGAGTTAAGCCTAAAAAATCGTTTGGAGCCGGCTGTCTGCTACACCTTGATTGGAAAAAGAAAGAACGTGACCAAGGCAGGAGCAAAGAAACCCAGGAAACTTTCTGTGACTCCGTCCAGCTGAGTTGAGGCTGCCTGCACTGGAGATGATTCGTTCATTTCAGGCGGGGTTGTATTGCTGTCCCTTTTGTTTACCCCCTTCGATGGCTGCAAAGTTGAGGGTGCTGTGTACCGTCATCAGGGGAAAGATCATGGCCATGAGAAAGATGTTGAGAAGCGGGATCATACTGACCAGGGCCGGAAAGATGCCCAGGCGGAAGGAGGGCCTGCTGTGACTGCTTATCCAGCTGATCTTTTGTCCCAGGCTCCAACGTCGGCGAGAGGCTGGATAGTCCACAAACATCAGTGTTGAGTAGTAGGTATAGAGGAGCAGGACAACAACCTGCCCGATCCCGGGAATGAAGTTGGCCGCCAGTGCCGCCACTGTCACCAGGATCCCGAAAAGTCCAATCTTGATCCCCTCAAAGAGATCAATGAGTATTCCCCTGAAGTTCAGAGGCGCATCCGGCTCGCAATTTTCCCCTGCATGTATTTTTTCCGTTGCTGTACTCAAAAAGACATAGCCCGGTGCCGAGAGGCTGTAGGCGATGAGGAAGGCCAGATAAAAGGCGATGATGCGGCTGATGATGAGAAAGAGCCACTTCATACCCATCCAGCCCAGATATTTTGTCCATCCCCAGATGCCGGCAGCAACGGGTTGAGCCAGGAAAAAATTTCCAGTGAGACCGTCCACAAAGTCAACGGTGAGGAGGTAGCCTGCCCAGGTAAAGGCCATGGTCATCAGGACCAGAAATGCACTCCAGGCCATCAACCGTTTTGATCGCAGGATAAAGGCAAAGGAGAAAGAGAGCGGGATCCATTTGGCTGGCACGGGGAGTTTCGGGGAGAGGGGAGTCATGGGAAGTAGGGAGTTGGTGTTGAATTGAGGGGCCTGTGGAGGGTTTTGAATTCCAGTTCATCAAAAATTGATATCTTGTACAATAGGGCCTTTTCAGGAGGGAGTAAAGGGCTGTGCTGTTCTTTTAAACAGGGATATGCTAGAGTCCTGTTGTCATGCTGGAGTTGAGGTCTTGAGAGAGGAAAACGGTTTGCCGGGGTGTCTCACCAATGGGTAAAAAACAGGATACAGCCTTTGTCTGTACCGATTGTGGTGCGGATTTCAGCCGCTGGCTTGGGCAGTGCAGTAGTTGCGGAGAGTGGAATACGGTAAAAGAGGTGCGCCTGGGCCGGAAGGGTGGAGGTCGCGCTTCCGGATACAGTGGCAAACGCTCCGCTGTGCAGCTGCTCTCCGAGGTGGATCTGAGCCGGGCCGAAAGGCTCTCAACCGGAATTGCAGAGTTTGACCGGGTTCTGGGGCAGGGAATAGTCTGTGGTTCCGTGGTCCTTATCGGCGGTGCACCCGGCGCGGGCAAATCAACACTCCTCCTGCAGGCCCTGGCCCATAGCGCTGCTGCGGGAATACCCGTACTGTACGTCTCCGGAGAGGAGTCCCCTCAGCAGATAGCTGAGCGGGCCTGGCGCCTTGGCCTGCCGGTAGATACTATCAAGATGCTGGCAGAGACCTCTGTGGAGGAGATCTGTGCAGTGCTCGACCAGGAAAAACCGCAGATCGTGGTCATTGATTCCATTCAGGTCGTCCATACCAGAGGATCTGATTCTGCGGCCGGCTCCATCTCCCAGGTACGGGAATCTGCTGCCGTCCTGACCCAGTATGCCAAAGAAACCAACACCTCCATCTTTATGGTGGGGCATGTGACCAAGGACCAGTCCCTGGCCGGTCCCATGACACTCAGCCACATCGTGGATGCCCAGGTGGTGCTCTCGTCCACGGATGATGCCCGTTACCGGATTCTGCGGGCAGACAAGAATCGCTTCGGCAGTGTGGGCGAACTCGGATTTTTTGCCATGACCGACAGGGGGTTGAAAGAGGTGAAAAATCCCTCGGCCATGTTTCTCTCCCGCTCAGAGGTGCCTTCCTCCGGCAGTGTGGTGACCGTTATCTGGGAGGGGACCAGGCCGCTGCTGGTGGAGATCCAGGCCCTGGTCACTGAAAGCCAGTCCGGCAACCCCAGGCGTCTGGCCGTGGGCATGGATCAAAACAGGATTGCCATGTTGCTCGCAGTCCTGGCCAAGCACGGAGGAATGGCAACGGCCAGTGACGAGGTGTATGTCAATGTGGTGGGGGGGATACGGGTCCTGGAGACAAGCTCCGATCTGGCCGCAATGATGGGCATCGTCTCCAGCCTGAGAGACAGGGTCATTCCCCACGATACCCTCTATTTTGGTGAGATCGGGCTGAGCGGCGAGATCCGGCCGGTGGCCAATGGCGAGGCCAGGCTGAAAGAGGCTGCCAAGCATGGGTTTCGCCGGGCAGTGATCCCGAAGGCCAACACTCCGCAGCAGCCGGTGGATGGCTTGGAAATCATGTCCGTGTCCAGTTTGGTGGAGGCCCTTGAGGCATTTGTTTAAAAGATGAAGCGCAGAAGCAAAGAACTTCAACATTCGACATTCCTCAGAGTCTGCGCTTTCCTGTTCAATATTCAATATTTTCTTTTTCTGTGATACGTTTTATACAGTTAGCAGTGGTGGAAAGGAACAAATGTAAACAGAGAGGACTCAATGGATTTTAAGATGCATCTGCAAACTGCCTGGGAGAATACCCTGCAGTTTATCGTTCCGGTTATCCTGCTCACCCTGGTACAACTGATAGTAATCATGTTTAGTTTTGCTATCCTGGCACCTGTTACCACTGCCGGATACATGCAGTCCCTGCTCCGGGCCCTGCGTGATGGGCGTGAGCCCAGGATCGGTGACCTCTTCTCTGAGATGCGTCTTTTTCTTCCCCTCCTAGTCTTTGGAGTGCTGGCCTTCCTGGCCATGAGCGTCGGTTTTGTCCTGTTGATCATTCCTGGTTTTGTTGTTGCTGCCTTTCTTGTTTTTGCCACTATCTATACCATGCCTCTGATGACGGACAGGAATATGGGCTTGATAGAGGCGCTGAAGGCGTCCTGGGAAATGGCAGTGAGAAATCCCCTGGCTGATCAGATTATCCTC
>CAYPEU010000067.1:0-15090 GCA_964409855.1 uncultured Desulfocapsa sp. | reverse complement strand
GGCACGAGCGATCTTTGGAGTTTTTCCATTTCCAAACCACGTACTCAGCTGTTCCTTTGTGCCAAGGCCAGCCAGTGAGTTTAACGTTAGGCTTCATAAGGACAATACCCGAATGAAATTCATATCTATCGCTTATATATTGCTGCTGTTGGTACCTACTGCCTTGATATCTACAGCAAGTGCCAATAATTTCGAGAAGTGGTTCTTAATATCCAGGCATGGTGAATGTAGCGAAATAAGATCGCTGCAAAGAAAAATCCCAGACATAGGCACGATCGAAGCCCCACAGTCCTTTATCATGTTTATGGAAGGGAAAGGCCATAAAGTCATTGTAAAAGATTTGTACTCAAGTGAGTGGAAAGAGCTTCAAGGGAAAGCACTTCAAGTGAGCATCCCAGAAAAAGGGTTAAGTTTACTGTTTGTAAAAGGCTCTATGTGTAAAGAATTTATCGACAGATAACGCTTGCCAGGATAGCGGCATCATGCGCCTAACAAGCGTTACCTGACATGACCATACACTTCAGCAGGAACAACAATAAAATCATCAGCTCCTGGAGGTTGCCAGTGCAGCTCTAATCGTGCTGTTCCCTTGCGCTGGAAATACTTGACTGTCAGGGGATACCAGCCAGGCTTATCAATACTCACTTGTCCAATCTCCGAAAACCGGTCCGTATGGACAGTTGGATCAAAGGCAACGACCTCTCCGTTAACAACTACCCGGATACCGTCATTTGACATTGCTTTAAAGCGATAGCTGCCCGGTGTCTCCATCTTCAAATACCCTTTTAAAAAGACCCCTACCCCTTTTTCACTCTTACTATCAAAAACACTTTCTTGAAAACGATGGTTGAGAAAGGCAACCGGCTGCCCTGCCTTGCCTTCAGAGATCATGGATTCATCGGCTGGCATTTGATTAATATTGCGATAAAAGGAATATCTAAAATAGACAGGGAGACCAGGCTCAAGAGATACATCCAGCGCCACAGGTTTAGCCACCGGCTGCACTGCCGCCTGTTCCTTACCAACACAGGAACTCAGAACAATGAGGAGCAAAAGCATCCCTGCCCAACTATTCACCAAAGACCATCTGTTCTTCATGCGACTCTCCTCAGAAGATTATGACAATTGTATATTTCACCTTAGAATTCTATCCTGAAACTATACACCCCCTCTTCAACCACGCTCTGTACCTTGTAGCCGGAGTGGTTGAATATTGCCTGCATCCGCTTATTATCACGCAGCACCTCTGCGGTAAACCCTGAGATACCACTGGCCTTGGCAATGGTGATCAGGTGTCGGAACATGAACGTTCCCAGCCCCTTGTTCTGCCACTCATCGCGGATGACAAAAGCGACCTCAGCCCTGTTGGTGTGCTCATCCAGATAGTATCTTCCCACGGCCACGATATCGTCGCCGTGGGCCTCGGGCAGGGTGCCGACTATGGCCACATCTTTACGGTGATCGACATACACAAAATTCTGGATCTCGCGCTGGCCGAATCGCTGGTTATGGCTCATGAATCGGTAGTAGAGGGTTTCCTGGGAAAGATCATAGAGTAGATCACGCATCAGGGGCTCGTCCGTTGGATGGATGGGCCTGAAAGAGAGCTCGGTACCACTATCCAGAAGATAGGTGGTTCTCATCATATCCTGGGGAGCCACCACAAATTTCCCTTCAACCTGGACAAAATCCTGACGGATAAATTTCGCCGCAATCGCATCTTTCAAAAGCTGTTCCCGGTGATCAGGATGGGCAATGGAGATCAGTGCCAGGGTACGATCCTGTACTGATTTGCCATGAAGATAAGCCACCCCGTATTCGGTGACCACATAATGAACCGTTGCCCGGCTAACCACCACTCCGGAGCCGCTGCTGAGTCGGGCATTGATCCGGGATTTGCCGTCACTGGTGGTTGACGGCATGGTAATGATCGCTCTCCCCCCATCGGAACGGGCTGCCCCCCGGTTAAAATCCACCTGCCCCCCTACTCCAGAATAAAACACCCCGTTTTCAGAATCAGAGCAGACTTGTCCGGTGAGATCAATCTCCAGGGCCATATTGATGGAGACCATACGATTCTGTTTTCCAATGATGTTTGAGTCATTCACGTATTCTGTGGGACGAAAGGAGAACAGGGGGTTGTCATCAACAAAATCGTAGAGCTCTTTGCTTCCCATACAGAAACTGGCTACCACCTTGCCCCGGTCTGTAGATTTTCTGCTCCCGGTCACGGCCCCGGATTTTATCAGATTCATGATATCATCGGTGATCAGTTCCGTATGGATACCAAGATCATGTTTTCCCGCCAGGTCTCCAATCACAGCTTGGGGAATCCGGCCGACACCTGGTATCCGCCCGATACCGAATTCCAGGGTAGAACCGCTGGGGACAAGCCCTGCAACCAGTTCTGCAATCTTGCCACTCACCGGATGCACTGGTCTGGATTTGCGTTCCAGGAGCGGGACATCTGCAGGGACCAGGATGTCAAGGTCATAGACATCAATAAGACTGTCGCCCCTGGTCCAAGGCATCTGGGGATTGACCTGGGCAATAACAAGAGAGGCATTTTCTGCTGCACTTTTTACGATATCCACCGATACCCCCAGACTCATCTTCCCCCTGCTGTCAGGAGGAGTGACCTGGATAAGGGCCACATTCAAGGGCAGTTGGCCGGAATGAAAGAGCCTTGGGATATCCGACATGAGGATTGGAGTATAATCTCCACGTCCTTCCTGGATAACCTCACGTACATTATGGCCAATGAAAAAAGAGTTTATCTTGAAACAGTTGGCATATTTTTTCTCTGCATAGGGGGCATTCCCTTTGGTCAGGAGTTCAACAATCTCCACATCGGCAAGATTGCCGGCAATTTTGGTCATAGCCTCAACCAATACCGTGGGTTCGCCGCAGCCAGTGCCGAGGAAGACCCTATGCCCGGATTTCAAGTGAGACAGGGCACGTTTGGGAGTCTTGATCATGTCCTTATAGGTTTCTTTCCAGTTGGCATCGTATTCCATCTCTTTCTCCCCTACTTCTCTTCCGGCAAAGGAGCCAGAGTCATTCGTGCATCTGCCACCACCGGATCAGAACCGAAGTCGCCAACAATAAACGGGTTGATATCAAGTTCTAGAATCTGCGAAAAGTCTGTGGTTAACTGACTGATGCGCTGGAGGCCCGAGGCAATGGCCGAGATATCCACGCCCTTATTCCCACGCCGTCCCTCGAGCATGGCATAGGACTTGGTGGATTTGAGCATCTGCACCGCCTCCTGTTCGGTAATGGGTGCCAGGTGAAAAGTCACATCCTTCATCACCTCAACAAAGATACCGCCAAGACCGAACATGAGCATGGGACCAAACTGGGGATCGCGGGTCATACCAATGATCACCTCCAGCCCCTTGGTTGCCATCTTCTCCACATACACACCCTCAATCCTGGCTTCAGGGACCTTCTTGCCGATCTTTATGGTCATCAGGTCATAGGTGTCCTCGGCTGCCTCACTGTCAGCCACATTGAGATGAACACCACCGAGATCGCTCTTGTGGACAATATCGGGGGACACGATTTTCATGGCCACCGGGTATCCAATACGTTCTGCAACTTCCCTTGCCTCTTCTGCGCTGGAGGCAAGGGCTCCAGAGGGAATCCGAAAACCATAGGCACCGAGAACTGCTTTCCCCTTGACCTCTCCCAACTGCAGCCTGCCGGTACGCTGGCGACGGGCAAGGATACGTTCCACCTTCCGCCTGTTCACCCGAAAACGAGTAACCATGCGAGGCGGCCGCTGCTTCCAGGCAGCATATTCACGCATTCCTTTAATCGCTGCAACGGCTCGTTCAGGGGACTCATAATCCGGAAGCCCGGCGGCTGCCAGTTCCTTCCGTCCCGGCATGACATCACTCCCTCCCATGAAGGAGGCCACCAGTGGCTTACTGCCGTCAATGGTTTTGGCTATTGCCTGGGCGGTTTCTGCAGGACGGGTCATGGCCTGGGGAGTAAGGATGACAAGAATTGCATCCACAGCAGGATCGGACTGGGCCGCCTCAATGGCTGCCACATAGCGCTCAGGATCCGCATCACCCAAAACATCAATGGGGTTGCCGACACTGGCTGCCCGTGGAAGCTGATCACGAAGGGCACTGGCCGTATTGCTGTCGAGTTCCGCAACCTGCATCCCGGCGTTCTCCACGGCATCGGCAGCCATGGTGCCGGGTCCACCGGCATTGGTGATGATGAGGACATTATCCCCTGTTGGCAGAGGCTGCATGGAAAGGGCAGTGGCATAATCAAAAAGCGCTTCAAAAGTGTCTGCCCGCACCACGCCGGAGCGTTTAAAGGCTGCCCCGTAGGCAGTATCAGCATCCGCCAGCACCCCGGTATGAGAGGCTGCCGCCTTCAGGCCTGCTGCAGTGGTGCCGGATTTCAGGATAACCACTGGTTTTTTTGAAGCTGCTTCCTCGGCAGCTTTCACAAAATTGTTGCCGGTGGAGATATCTTCCAGGTAGCCGACAATGACTTTTGTCTGTTCATCTTTTGCAAGATAGGAGAGGATATCCACCTCAGAAATGTCTGCCTTGTTGCCGATGGAGACCAGCTTGGCAAGACCAAGATGTCGGCCGGTAGCCAGATCAAGCATGGCAGCACACAGTGCTCCGGATTGGGAAAAGATAGAAATTCCGCCAGGTAACGGCATGGCCCCGGCAAAGGAGGCGTTCAATTGATTTTCCGTATTAATGAACCCCAGGCAATTTGGCCCCAATAGCTGGATATCATGGCGTCTGCAGTACTCCACCAGCTCCTGTTCCAGTGCCAGGCCCTCAGGTCCTGACTCTCGAAACCCTGCGGCGGTGATGATAACTCCCTTGGCCTTTACCTTCGCACACTCTTCCACAACTCCTTTAACCAGAGACCGTGGAACAGCTACTATCACCAGATCCACCTCTTGTCCGCATTCACGAAGTGAAGGAAAGCAGGGAAGGCCGAGCAGTTCATCAGCAGAGGGATTGACAGGAACAATTGTTCCCTGAAAACCGTCCCGGATCAGATTGGCCAGGATGTCGTGACCGACCTTACCGGCTGTTCTCGAGGCACCGACAACAGCAACACTCCTGGGCTGAAAAAGTGCATCTAAACTCATAAGTATACCTTAGAAAAGAATGAGGAACAGAGAGGATATGTTGATTGCGGATCAGGCCCTTTTTACAACGAGCCCCGCATCCTCAAGCAATGCATTGACTTTTGTAATGTTAAAGGTGTTTACCCGCAGGTAGATGGTTTTGTCGTCCCTCTCATGGTCAATACGCAGTAGTCGGGTAAAGGGAATTGCATGCTCTTCCAGAAGGGTCACTATTCGGGTCATTATCCCAGGACTTCCGTCATCATTGATACCGATGAGTACAGCTCCCTTCTCTCCAACGCCAAAAAGCTTTTTATAGGCTGCAGTCAGATCCCTGATGGAAAAAATCCCAACCACTCTTTCTTCAACAATCAGCGGCAGAGCACCCACCTCGTCCCGATCAAAGAGAAAAAGGGCATCATCAAGGGTAGAATCAGGTCCCAGCGACACGCAGTCGGTGGACATGATCTCGGCCACCGTTGTCTGTTCCACCCTTTCGTAAACCAGTCGGCGCTCACTTTTACTGAGAACCGATGAGGGATAGGCTGATCGCAGATCACGATCCGTGAGCATCCCGACCAGGAATCCTTTTTCATCAACCACCGGCAGGTGACGAAAATGATAGTCATTGAGTAAGGTCCTGGCCTCGGGAAGAAGCATGGCCGGAGAAACCGTAATGGGATCAGATGTCATATGTCGTAAAATATACATGGTCAGCCTCTCCTTGGTAGAATAACTGCTTATCTCGCGTCCATCCAGGAATGAGGACACTATCGGCCCAGAATCCCTCTGACATAGGCCTCCACCGAGTCTCCGAGTACAGAAAGTTCATAGCCGCCCTCCAGGATGGAGAGTATCCTGCCTTCGGTGAAACGGTCAGCCCATTCACATATGGCTTTCCCTAAAATATAATACAGTTCGGTGGAGTAGTGAAGCCCTGACATCTCATCTGCTCGGTGGGCATCAAAGCCCGCGGCAACGATGATCGCATCCGGTTGCCATTCCTCAAGTTTTGGCAGGATGACCTCCTGAAGAAGTTTTACAACCTGGCTGTCTTCAGCGCCAGGAGAGAGGGGGAGATTAAGGATAGTCCCCTTTCCTTCTCCCATCCCATGTTCGTCTGCATAGCCGGTTCCAGGATAGCTGAAGCTCGGATGCTCATGAATACTGATATAGAACCCTGCGGCCTCATCTTCAAAGGCAGATTGGATACCGTTGCCATGATGGGCGTCAAAGTCAAAAACCAGGACACGTTTCTTTGCGTAACAATGCTGCCAGTACCTGGCTGCCACAACGCAGTTGTTGAAAAAACAGAAACCAAAGGGGATATTATGCTCGGCATGATGCCCTGGAGGACGGACCAGACAAAAGATATTATCCGCCTTTCCCTCCTCGATAAGGTCTATACCGGTGAGTCCGGCACCTGCTGAAAGGCAGGCGATATCATAGGAGTCATAGCAGATCTGGTTGTCTGTATGATCGATGTAGGTACGACCGGAAAGAACAGACTCCTCAAAGCGAAAAAGCCAGGACTCGGTGTGGGCCTTGGTGAGCCACTCCCGTTCTGCAGTTCGAGGCGATACAAAAGAAAAATCTCTAAAACATTTGCTTGACTCCAGCGCCTGAGAGATCGCCTGAAGTCTTGCCGGGATTTCAGGATGCTCTCCACCACCCGTGTCATGCTGGAGATACCGCTGGTCACCGATGATGGTAAGAGATGTCATATTCCTGGATGTGAAAACTATTGTTGAACAGGCCCCTGTTTTCGGTGTATCCTGCAGAAGAATCCTTGTCAAATACTATTCCCTTTAACCAGACCAAAGGAGCTGCCATGGATCTGACCTTCTATCACTCTACCCTCTGACCCCGCTGCCATATGGCAAAAAAAGCTCTGTATGAGCTGCTCAGCAATATGGAAGATGTGAATTTAGAAGAAGTGGAGGTCATGACGAATCCGATGCGTACCCTCAAAGATGGAGTCAAATTCATCCCCACCCTCAAGTGTGGTGAAGAGCAGGTGAGCGGTATTCTCCTCAGCCGGTCTAAAATAGAAGAATTTCTGCAGAGAATGCGCCGCCCATGAAACAGATCGTCCTTAATTCTGTGAGTTTTCTGGACATGGTAGTCTGGGTCCTTGTCCTTGCCTTTTTCTGCGGAAGCGCCCTGATTTTCCAGGGGAACCTGCAACTCTCCTTTATCGGGGCCTCCGGCATCATTATGGAAATGATGATCATCGGCCTGTCCATAGAGATCATCATCGAGTCGATTAAACACATCAAGGGCATCGGCACCGTCACCGGTTTTATCACCAATGGCCCCGAGGCAATCTGTCTCATTGTTGGCCTGGCAGTGGGTGATATCCTCTTTGCCGCATCCACCCCCCTGGGATCCAATTTCATGAACCCGATCCTGCTCCTGGTTGCGGCCATTCTCTGCGGCAGCACATTACAAACCGCGAAGACCAAACCACTTTACAGCATAATCACCATCCTTGGCACAGCCACCCTGGCCGTAAGTTTTTATTCCCTGGACAGTACACTTTATAAATACTGGCTGCTCGCTGCCATGCTGCTCACTGTCCCACTCTTTTTCCTTCGCCCGCAAGAAGGCGAGGAGGAGAGCGACGCCATGTATCATCCCGGGGCCAGGCGTTGGTTAATTCCTGCCATCATCCTCCTTCTGGGATCAGGCTATTTCCTCGACCCTGTGGTCACTTTTGCAGCTGAAAACTCAAAAGCACCAAAGGGCGTGATCGGTTTTCTGGTCCTGGCATCCCTCACCTCCTGGCCTGAGTTCAAGTCCTGCATGGCCCTGCTCAGCCGCAACAAGCCCCTGGCTGCCGTGCTGAACATCACGGTCTCCAATATCACCAATATCTGGCTGGCGGCTGGTGGAATCGGTTTTTATCTTTTGAGTAAATGAGTGGAGGCACCGCACCTCTGCTCATTTGCACCACAGTTTTTATTGAAAGACAAAAAGAACGTCAAAACAGCGGGGCAAGGGGTACAAGCCGGTGGGTTTGAACTCGTGGACTCACAATCCAGAAACACAGCAGAGGTCCGTTTCCACACCACAATTCACCATCGTGAAAATCAATCATTCCCTAAGGCTGGCGGAATAATTAAGGTAGGCGAAGACTCCAACTCTTCCGGTCTACGCAGATTGTCTGGTCCTGTTCAGGGCACTGAGTACTCCCTTGATGGAGGCCACTATAATATCGGTGTCCATACCCACTCCCCATTTTTTCATGCCATCGGGCATCTTTACCTGAATATAGGCTACTGCCTTGGAGCTTGAACTCTTGGTCAAGCCATGTTCATGGTATTGGCTCAGGGTAAAATCTCCGCAAAGCTGCTGCTTCAGAGCCGTACAAAATGCATCTAATGGCCCGTTGCCGCTTGCTGAAATGCTTTTCCCTTCACCGTTTTCCGTTATCACGGCTTCGATCTCGGCAACAGAACGATGTTCCTCACTGTCGATGTGGCGCTTCACCACATTAAACTTCTCAAGGCCATAAGGTTTGCGGCTCTGCAGATACTCCTCCTGGAAGGACTCCCATATCTCGTCAAGCTGCAGTTCCCGACCAAGCTTATCAGTCACCCCCTGGATAACAGTTCCGAACTCGGGGTGCATTTCCTTGGGCATCTTCACTCCAAACTCACGGTCCATCACGTAGGCCACACCGCCCTTGCCCGACTGGCTGTTAATGCGAATAATTGACTCATAGCTCCTGCCCACATCAGTGGGATCGATCGGCAGGTAGGGTACCTCCCACCTGTTTTCCTTATCCTGCTCGCAGAGAGCCATTCCTTTATTAATGGCATCCTGGTGCGAACCGGAAAAGGCGGTGTAAACCAATTCTCCAGAATAAGGATGTCGAACATGGACGGGAATGTCGGTTACATGTTCGGATACCTGGATCAAACGGTCGATGTCATGCAGATCCAGTTCGGGATCAATCCCCTGGGTGAACATATTGAGGGCAAGGGTCACGATATCCACATTACCGGTCCGTTCACCATTGCCAAAAAGCGTCCCCTCAACCCTGTCTCCTCCGGCCATAAGAGCAAGTTCAGTGGCTGCAACGGCACAGCCCCTGTCATTATGGGCATGGAGACTGATGACAGCAGAGTCTCGCTCCTTCATATTGCGGCAGAACCACTCAATCTGATCGGCATAAACATTGGGAGTGGCCATTTCCACAGTGGCAGGGAGATTAATGATCACTGGCTTTTGCGGAGTCGGTTTCCACACGTCCATGACCGCCTCGCAGATGGCGAGGGCAAAATCCATCTCAGTACCTGTAAAACTCTCAGGAGAATACTCGAAGCGAAAATCGATTTCAGGATATTTTGCGGCCTCCTGCCTGATCAGCGTTGCCCCATGCACAGCGAGCGCGATGATCTCCTCCCTGCTCATCTGAAAAACAGCCCGACGCTGCAGGGTCGAGGTGGAATTGTAGAGATGCATCACCGCCTTTTTTGCACCTTTTAAGGCCTCAAAACTCCTCTGTATCAGATGCTCCCGGGCAGGGGTCAGAACCTGAATAAAGACATCATCAGGAACCAGTTCATTTTCAATCAGAGTCCTGGCAAACTCAAACTCAACCTGGGAAGCCGAGGGGAAACCCACCTCAATCTCTTTAAAACCGACATCTATCAGCAGCTGAAAGAGTTCAAGCTTCTTCTTCAGATTCATGGGCTGAATCAGGGCCTGATTCCCGTCACGGAGATCAACGGAGCACCAACTCGGTGGTTTGGTAATTATTTTTCCAGGCCAGACCCGATCCGGGAGATCAACCACTGGATAGGGTCTGTATTTTTTCACTGATTCAGGTCTCATTTCTTTTCCTCATTTTTTTTTTTTGCTCCCAGCAGCTGGAAACCGGGCACAAACGAAAAAGGCCGCAGTTTCTCACTGCGGCCTTTGACAAATAGTTGTTGCTATGACGATGTACGTTTTACAACACTCCGGTCTCCACCACAGTCGACTCCCTAAACAGGGTCAATAGCAGGAGGGATAGGAGGTTATAGTTAAACATAGTGTTCTCTCAAAGATTTTTTATTGGATACCCAAACAGATAATCACTGGGATAGATTATTGTCAAGCACCTTTTTCCCAAGAATACAATTCACATAGAAAAACAAAGCACCATCCCTCTGCTTCTAATTCTCATTCTTTTTTCGCTGATTTTGCAAACCTCACACCTTCCATATTGACATCCAACTCATTGGAAGATATATTTCATACTTTTCGACATATATATATAATCCGAATTGTATAACAATTTTTTTTAATTTTCTAATAAACCTCAACATAGAAAGGAAGAGGGTTCATGGAAAAAGTCACAGGCTCTATTGCCATTATAAAATGCCTCAAAGAAGAAGGGGTTAAGACAATTTTTGGTTTTCCCGGAGGAGCAGTTATCGACCTCTATGATGACCTCTACAAATCTGACATTCTTCACGTCCTTGTTCGTCACGAGCAGGGTGCAGTGCATGCCGCTGATGCCCTTGCCCGGGTAACCGGAGAAGTTGGAGTCGCTCTTCTTACCTCTGGCCCTGGGGCCACCAATGGGGTGACCGCCATTGCCACAGCCTATATGGATTCCATCCCCTTGGTCATCCTCACTGGTCAGGTGCCCACCCCCCTTATTGGTAATGATGCCTTTCAGGAAGTTGATATAGTCGGTATCACACGCCCCTGTACCAAACACAATTACCTGGTGAGCAAGGCAGAAGACCTGATTCCAACCCTGCGTGAGGCTTTTCATATTGCCCGTACCGGTCGTCCCGGTCCTGTTCTCATCGACCTGCCCAAGGACGTTGTTGCCTCCATGGTCGATTTTGAAGAGAAAAAGGCGCTTCGCATGCAGACCTACCAGCCCACCTACGAACCACACATGGGTCAGGTTGAAAAGGCGTGTAAAGAAATCCTGAAGGCCAAAAATCCAGTCCTCTATGTTGGTGGTGGTGTTATCCTTTCCAACTCCAACGAAGAGCTGACCGAACTGGCTACCAAGCTGAACATTCCAGTTACCATGACCCTCATGGGACTTGGTGGTTTCCCTGGAAGCAATGACCTCTCCATGGGCATGCTCGGTATGCATGGCAGCTATACAGCCAATATGGCGGTGGCCAAATGTGATCTGCTGATTGCTGTGGGTGCCCGTTTTGATGACCGGGTTACCGGCCGCATCGATGCCTTTGCCCCCCATGCCAAAATTATCCATATTGATATTGATCCTACGTCCATCAGTAAAAACGTGGCTGTGGATATCCCCATCGTTGCCGACTGCAAGCATGCACTCACGGCAATGAACAGCTGGCTAGACTCCTGCGGACATAATCTTGAAGAGGTCGGAGCAACACATACCCCGTGGCTGGAGACCATTGCTGCGTGGACCAAGAAACACCCCATGGGCTATGTCGACGAAGGTGAGACCATCAAACCCCAGTATGTGATTGAAAAACTCGACGAACTGACCAATGGTGATGCCATCATCACCACTGAAGTCGGCCAGAACCAGATGTGGGCCGCCCAGTTCTACAAATTCAATAAACCCAGACGCCTGATCACCTCCGGTGGTTTGGGAACCATGGGTTACGGCCTGCCGGCTGCCATTGGCGCCAAGATGGCATTCCCGGATGCCACAGTCATTGATGTTGCCGGTGACGGTTCCATCCAGATGAACATCCAGGAACTGGCCACTGCCAAGCAGTACAACACTCCTGTCAAAATCTGTATCCTCAACAATAATTACCTGGGTATGGTTCGTCAGTGGCAGGAACTGTTTTATGATAAACACTATGCAGGGACCATCATGGAAGTCACACCTGATTTCGTGGCCCTTGCCGAGGCCTATGGCTGTGTCGGCCTTCGCGCCACCAAGACCAGTGAAGTCGAAGGTGTTATCAAAGAGGCCCTGTCCATAGACAACACTGTTATCATGGACTTCCGCATCTCCAGAGAAGAGGGCGTCTTCCCCATGGTACCTGCAGGTAAGGCCACCACAGAGATGCTCCTGGTCTAATCCGGTACCATCTGCTGGTATTATAATTTTGAGGCACCTCCAAGGTGGTTCATAAACATATTTTTCTGTACAGGATAATCCGATGAAACATACGATCTCAGTCCTTCTTCAAAACAAACCGGGCGTACTTTCCCGGGTCACCGGTCTATTCAGCGGCCGTGGTTTCAACATTGAAAGCCTCAGTGTTGCAGAAACCTTGGACTCCACCGTCTCCTGCCTCACTCTGGTTACCAGAGGTGATGATGCCATCGTTGAACAGATCACCAAACAGCTGCACAAGCTCATTGATGTCATTAAGGTGACCGACATCAGTGAAGGTGAGTACGTGGAGCGGGAAATGGCCCTCATCCGAGTCAAGGCCGAGGCTACAACCCGCGCTGAAGTTCTGCGGGTTATCGACATCTTTCGCGGGAAGGTCGTTGATGTCAGTCCTAAATCCTATGCCGTAGAGGTTACCGGATCTGCCACCAAGATTCAGGCCGTTATCGACATTCTGCGTCCCATCGGGATCAAAGAAATCGTCCGTACCGGTACCATTGCCATGGTTCGGGCCCCAAAAAAATAATCCAGCAGCAGTATGTCTGACATGACACTGAAAGCTGATTTACGTTAAAAGCAGGTTGCGACACGTGTCGAAACCTGCTTTTGCTGTGTAAGAACTTCTTCAATGCTGCTATAAAATTTACTATGACATCCCCCCGGATTCCACTTGCCCTGGAAGGCTATCCATTCATTGGCTTTTCTGCCTTTGTCACCCTGATTACTGCCATCCTCGGGTATGACTTTCTGGCCTGGCCAGGTCTTTTTCTGACGACTTTTATACTGGCCTTTTTCCGTGACCCGGAAAGAATGAGTCCTGCGTCTCCTGATGCGCTGATCTCTCCTGCTGACGGAAAAATCATTGTCATTGAAGAACAGTTTGATGATAAATACCTGCAACAGCAGGTCGTCAAAATTTCCATTTTCATGAACGTCTTTAATGTTCATGTGAATCGTATCCCCATGAATGGAACAGTTGAGACTATCCAGTATACACCAGGGAAATTTTATTCGGCAGACAGTGAGAAAGGTGGGTTGCTCAAT
Source organism: uncultured Desulfocapsa sp. (assembly GCA_964409855.1). GTDB lineage: Bacteria > Desulfobacterota > Desulfobulbia > Desulfobulbales > Desulfocapsaceae > Desulfocapsa. Next base: position 1,858 of record CAYPEU010000067.1, on the reverse strand, counting down.
GAACACTGCGCGACCATCCTGCGAACCGAGACCGGAGAGCGTATGGTCTTCGTTCAGGTTTCAGGACTCATTGCCAGGAGAATAATCAACTGGCTCGAGCCTGGAGACACGGTTAAGCGAGGCAAACGTTTTGGCCTCATCCGCTTTGGATCACGCGTGGACCTGTATCTGCCTGTGGACAGTGACATTGCTGTCAAAATGGGACAAAAAGTAAGTGCCGGGGAAACGGCCATTGGTTCTTTCTCCAAGTAACGGTCTTTCTTTTTAACTTTTTCCACAATGAAACTTATACTATTTGAGAGTAAGAGTATTTACTCTTCAAGGTGGTCTTCATATTTTCCGGAGTACAGTAGATGGAAGATGATTCCCAAAACATAAGCACCCGTTTTTATCCATTGCCTTGTATGTTTACCTTGGCAAGCTCGTTCTGCGGTTTTTATGCCATCATTGCCGCTATTAATGGTGAGTTCAAGACAGCGGCCATTGCCATTATTATAGCAGCTGTCTTTGATGCACTCGATGGTCGTGTGGCCCGGGCAACAGGGACCACAAGCAAGTTTGGTATGGAGCTGGACTCCCTCTGCGACATGATTTCCTTTGGTGTCGCTCCTGGAGTTATCGCCTTTCTCTGGGCTCTTCACCCCTATGGCCGCTATGGATGGCTTGCTGCCTTTCTTTATGTGGCCATGACCTCTTTGCGCCTAGCCCGTTTTAACTCTCAGGATGTCGCCTCAGCGTCTAAAAACTTTGTTGGACTGCCCTGCCCTGCAGCTGCAGTCATGATATCCGTATCTATCCTTTTTTGTAACTTCCTCGGCATCACCGGTGAAGTGAAGCACATCTCCCTGCTCCTGCTTGTCTATCTTCTTTCTTACCTGATGGTCTCTACCCACTCCTATTACAGCTTTAAAGAAGTGCCAAAGGTCAAAATAAAACGCTTTCAGATCCTTGTCGCCTTCCTCCTGCTCTTTATTCTCATTGCAGCAGAACCGCAGATCATGCTCTTTGCTCTCTTTCTGATTTATCTCATCTCAGGACCGGCGTTTGCAATTGTCAAAAAAGTCCGGGCGAGAAAAAAAGCTTCCACTTCCTTACCAAAGAAAGATCACTGACTCTTCCCATTAATTTTTTCCAAAGGCGTATCCAGTGACAAGACCTGAATACGCCTTTTTTTATCGCCTAAACAATGCATATTGCTCCCACTGAAAAAATTTGTTAGTTTCTTTTTCTTTAGGTTAGCATTACCCTTTCCAGGCTACTGTTATTTAGCCCTGTACTACGAACAAGGATCCAAAATGAATGCAAATCAGAAAAAATATAATGTTGCCATAGCTGGTGCCACCGGAGCAGTTGGCGGGGCCATGCTCGATGTCCTGAAACGGCGTGACTTTCCCATCAACGAATTACGACTTCTTGCCTCAGAGCGTTCAGTGGGCAAAAAAATCACCTTTAAAGGTCAGGAAATAGAGGTTCAGCTCCTCAGCAAAGACGCTTTTACTGATATTGATGTTGCTCTTTTTTCAGCTGGAGCAACCCGATCTCTTGACTTTGCACCGGCTGCGGCCAAGGCTGGAGCAGTGGTTATTGACAACTCCAGTGCCTACCGCATGGACCCTGAAATTCCCCTGGTGGTACCCGAAGTCAATGCCCATGCAATTGCCCAGTATAGCAATCATGGCATCATTGCCAATCCAAACTGCTCCACCATACAGATGATGGTTGCCCTCAAACCCATCTATGACAAGGTAGGGATCAAACGGATTGTGGTTTCCACCTATCAGGCCGTATCCGGAAGCGGTGCTGAGGCCATTGAAGAGCTGCACAAACAGACACTTGCCTATGGTGCCGGCACCCCCAT
>CAYPEU010000066.1:0-15327 GCA_964409855.1 uncultured Desulfocapsa sp. | reverse complement strand
GGAATCCAATATGTTGATCCGGTTCCCGGAACAACTCCACAAACATCCGAAAAGCGCCATATCCAATGAGAAAGAGGCAGAGTATGCTGCCGTGTGGCCAGTTTTTGTTTCCTTGCCATGGTTTGCCCTTACAAAGCCACAGGATGCTGAAAAGCAGGACACCTTCCAGCATCATTTCATAGAGTTGCGATGGATGGCGCGGTTCCGGGCCTCCTCCTGGAAACACCATGGCCCAGGGGACATCGGAGGTTCGGCCAAAGAGTTCACCGTTAATAAAATTCCCTAAGCGCCCAAGTCCTAGACCAACTGGGATGGTTGCCACATACAGGTCTGCACCTTTCCAGAAATTTAAATTGTTTTTCCTGGTATAGAGGTAGCCGCCGATGAGACAGCCAAGGCACGCTCCGTGAAAGGACATGCCGCCTGTCCAGGTGGCCGGGATCTCAAGTGGGTGCTGGAGGTAGTAGGAAAAATTATAAAAGAGCACATAACCTAGACGGCCACCGAGTACAACAGAGAGAATCAGAACAAGATTAAGGTTTTCAAAATAGGGCTCTAGTGCCTTATAGGAGAAATCGCGGATCTGTTTCCGGACAAGAAAGTAACTGGCCGTAAAACCAAGGACATACATGAGTCCGTACCAGCGTACCTGGAGTGGGCCCATTGAAAAGATCACGGGGTCAATGCTGGGAAAGGTCATCATCTTTTCTTCTTTCCTTGGATCTTTTTGAGATGCACCTGGAGTACAGAGATTGCAGCCGGGGTGACCCCGGAGATACGCGATGCCTGGCCGAGTGAACGGGGACGTACCTGACTGAGTTTTTCAACCACTTCATTTGAAAGTCCGGATAGGGATTTGTAGTCAATGTCTTCCGGGAGGCTCAGCTCTTCCATCTTTTTAAAACGGGCAACCTGTTCTTCCTGGCGTTTGAGATAGCCCTGGAATTTGACCTGCAGCTGAATTTCATCCCGAACATCCGATTGCAGCAGCTGCTTGACCTCATCCTGCTGCTCTGTGGGCAGCATACTGATTTGCGCAAGTGTCAGTTCCGGTCTTCGCAGCAGGTCAGCCAGGCTGCATTTTTGTTTCAGTGCCACTGAGCCCTCGTCAATCAGAATACTATTTGTGGCTTCATTGGGCTTGACGGATACCTGTGAAAGAAGGGCGACTCCCTGTTCAAGGGCAGAGTGTTTCTTCTTGAAAGCCTGGTACTCCTCTTCCTGCAGCAGGCCAATATCATGACCGATTTCACACAGTCTTGTGTCTGCATTGTCTTCACGAAGCAGGAGGCGATATTCTGCCCGCGAGGTAAAGAGGCGATACGGCTCTTTAGTGCCGCAGGTGACGAGATCATCTATCAGGACACCGATGTAGGCCTGGTCACGAGTAAGGATCAAGGGGTCTTTTTCGCAAACCAGATGCACTGCATTGATGGCTGCCATCAACCCTTGAGCTGCAGCCTCTTCATAGCCGGAAGTACCGTTTATTTGACCAGCCAGAAAGAGGCTGTCGACCCGTTTTGTTTCAAGTGTTGCTTTTAGTTCCAGCGGATCAATATAATCATATTCAATGGCATAGCCGGGTCGCACGATGGTTGCTTTTTCAAGACCTTTGATTGAATGGAGCATGGCCAGCTGGGTGGACAGTGGCAGACTGGTGGGCAGGCCGTTGGGGTAGATTTCCGTTGTGTCCAGTCCTTCAGGCTCCAGAAAGACTTGATGACGGTCTTTTTCCGGAAAACGCATCACCTTGTCTTCGATGGAGGGGCAGTACCTGGCGCCTATGCCTTCAATGATGCCGGCATACATGGGAGACTGATCAATCCCTGCCCTGATTGCCGCATGGGTCTCAGGGTTGGTGTAGGTGATATGACATGGCCGCTGGGGAAGGGTATATTCCCCCTTGCTTGAAAAAGAAAAAAAGGCTGGCGGCTGATCGGAATGTTGCTCTTCAAGTTCTGTGTAATCAATGGAACGGGCATCAATTCGGGGCACGGTACCGGTTTTCATCCGGCCCATGGTGAATCCTGCCTCCTTGAACCAGGCGGAGAGACTGGTGGAAGGGGGATCTCCCTGGCGTCCTGCTGGGAAATTCTTCAGGCCAATATGGGTCAGACCGTTTAAGAAGGTGCCGGTGGCCACAATCACTGCCTTGACCTTGATCCTTTCATCAAGGGAAGTGAGGAGGCCGCAGACCCGGCCATCTTCCACAAGAAGGGAATCCACCACGGTTTGGCGGATTTCCAGGTTCTCCTGGGCCTCCATCACCGATTTCATGCGGAGGCGATACAGTAAACGGTCGGCCTGGGCACGTGATGAACGTACTGCAGGACCCTTACTGGTGTTGAGCCTGCGGAACTGGATAGAGGTGGCATCAATGTTTTTGGCCATTTCCCCACCGAGTGCGTCAATTTCACGCACCAGGTGACCCTTTGCGAGTCCTCCAATGGCAGGGTTGCAGGACATGGCACCAATGGTGTCCACATTCATGACAGTAACAAGGGTCTTGCAGCCCATTCTGGCGGCAGCGAGTGCGGCTTCGCAACCGGCGTGACCGGCCCCAATGACCGCTATATCGTATGAATCCATGATGGTGTCTATCTGATAGATGAATTGAGTGTAGTTAATGCAGCAACTAGCTGCTAAGGAATGCGCACGAAATAACCTCAATAATTCGGAAGTGAGGCTTTAGCCTCGCCTTGTTGAGGCGGGACTAAAGTCCCACTTCCGAATTAGAAATTGCTCGATTTATTTTATGCACGTCCATAAGTAAAAAAACACCCTGTGGCGAGTTTGTGGGTGTACGTTTGCAAACTAGAATAACAGGCTAATAGAACAGGCGCAAGCCGTAGAATGACTTGCAGGGAACCGGGGATGTCAAACAGTATCTGTGTGGAGTGAGTTGTCCGTTTTTGCTGTGTTATTCAAGTATGTTATTGATGGTTGGCTGCCGCTGTTTATGAATAATGGTCGTAAAATTTTAAACTTCCTAATAGAATAGCCGGGACAATAGAACAGGTGAGCACTGCACCCTCTCTCTATACTCCATCTGGTGGAAGAATTATGTTTGGAAAGAAAAGCACCCCTTCAGAAAATATCTTGATCCTAGGCTTAGGTGGAATTGGCCTGTATCTTGCCAAACGTCTGGTCCATGAAGGCTATGCCGTAACTATCCTTGAGGCGGACAGCCACCTGATCAATCGGGCCGACGAAAACCTCGATGCACGCCTTGTTACCGGTTCTGCCATGTCCATTGAGTGCTGGAAAGAAGCAAACGCCGGGAAAATGGACTACATGATTGCCGTCACCGATAATGACGCGGTGAATATGCTCTCTGCTCAGATTGCAGATGGCTTTGGTATAGAACAGAAGATCGCCAGGGTACGTTCCCTCGAATATGGTCAGGATGACTCTCTGTTGAAGGCCGAAGATCAGAAAATTGATCTTTTTATCCACCCTGAAGAATTGGCTGCCCAGGAAATTGTCCGTCTTATCAAGCGAACAGCAGGGGATGAGATCATCGATATTGCCCTTGGAAAGATGCAGGCCATGGCGGCCAAAATTGATGATGATTCCCAGCTTGCCAATAAAACGCTTATAGAAATAGCAAGATCCTACAGTGATATTGCCTTTCGGGTTGTGGCCATAGCCAGGGGAATCACCACTATTATTCCCAAAGGAAAGACAGAGATTCTACCCCATGACCAGGTACTGATTATGGCCGGTACCGAAGAGCTCCCGCGCCTCATGGAGCTGACAGGCATGAAAAAACAGCATCGTCTTCGGGTGATGATTGTTGGTGGCGGCCTGGTTGGTAGTCGCATTGCTCAGCTTCTTGGAAAAACAGTGCGGGTGAAACTGCTTGAAAAGGATCAGGAACGGGCCACAGAGTTAGCAGCCATGTTACCGGATACTGAGGTACTCCTTGGGGACGGTTCAGATAAAGATGTCTTAAATGGTGCAGGACTGGCTGATATGGATACCTTTATCTCGGCAACAGGCGAAAATGAAACCAATATAATGACCTGTATGCTGGTGAAACATATTGCAGAGACTCAAGGGGAGACGCAGCATAAAACAAAGACCATTTCCCTTGTGAACAAAGAGGAGTATGTGGTCCTGGCCTCCACCAGCGGTTCTGATATTGCGATCAATAAGAAGATTCTGGCAGGGAATGAAATCTTCACCTTTATCCGCAGAAGTGAGATGCTGTCGGTTTCTCATATGCACGGCTTTGATGCTGAAGTGGCCGATCTGATCGCTGCCCCGAAATCGCCTATCACCAAAAAACCATTGGCAAAGCTTGACAGTGTCCTGGCCGATCACATTATTGTCGGTTCCGTTTTTCGGGACGGCAAATGGGAGACAGCTGTGGGAGAAACCCAGGTGCATGCAGGAGATCGGGCCATCGTAATCTGTGATTCTTTGCACCTGAAAAAGGTTCGCGAGTTATTCCTTGGATAGAAATAGGCGGCTTATTTTTCCCAGAAGGATGGGAAAAACAGCACCAGGGCGGAAAACATTTCTAAACGTCCCACCAGCATATTCCAGGACAGAAACCATTTGCCGATATCTGAGATAAAGGCAAAATTTTCACTGGGTCCTATGGCACCGAATCCGGGGCCAATGTTCATGAGCGATGACACAATTGAACTCATGGCAGTGCTGTAATCCAGATTGTCGGTGAGGGTCATAATAAAACCTCCGACGAGTATCATTAAGATATTGATGATAAAGTAGCAGATCGCCAGGCTGATGATATCATCATCAATGGTACGGCCATTCAACCTGATCGATACCACGGCCATTGGCTGGAAGAAGATCTTGCGTACAGTCAAGTACATGTATTTACAGATGATGACGTAGTGGACGATCTTTATGCCACTGGTGGTAGACCCGGCACAGGCACCGACAAAACAGACTACATAGAGCAGCATCTGTGCAGACTGGGGCCAGAGCTCATAGTCGGCGGTTCCAAAGCCTGTGGTGGTGAGCAGAGACATAACCTGAAAGGTTCCATACCTGAGGGCGTCAATGAGGTTGCCGTAGGTTCCTTCACTCCACAAAATAAGGGTGACCACTCCACAGAAAAAGAGCAGAGCCCCCAGATACCAGTGCAGTTCTGTGTTGATTTTAAAGGCCTGTGTGTCGCCTCGCAGTACCTGATAGATCAGGGCAAAGCTCAATCCCCCGAGAAACATAAAGATGGTGATAACCCAGTCGAAATAGGCGGAGTTGTACGCGCCGATACTGGCATTTCTGACCGAGTATCCGGATGTTGAGACGGTTCCGAAAGCGGTGCAGAGGGAGTCAAGGAGAGGCATGCCGCCGAGGGCGAGCAGAATCACCTGGATGAGGTTGAGGGCGATATAAATCCACCACAACCTGACCATGGTATCACGGTTACGGGGAGTAAATTTCTCCTTGGTGATAACCTGGCCGGGACTTGATTCGGCGCGGAAGAGACGCAGGCCGCCCATGCCGTGGGGGAGAAAGATAATGGCTAAGGTCAGGAAGCCCATTCCACCAAGAAGATGGGTCTGGCTGCGCCAGAACAGCAGGCCGTGGGGTACTGCTTCGATGTCGGTGAGGATGGTGGCCCCGGTGGTTGTGTAGCCGGAGATCATCTCAAAGAACGCATCGGTGAATGAGGGAATTGCCCCGTGCAACATAAAGGGGATGGCTGAAAAGGCGGAAACGATCACCCAGCCGCTAACCGCAATAAAAAATCCGTCCTTGATGTTTAAATCATTGTATTTACGAAACAGGAGGAAGGTGGGGAAGCCGATGCCAAGGGTGATGGCCATGGAGTAGAGAAAGGGCAGCAGGTCGCTCTCTTCATAAAGAATGGAGCAGGCCACGGGCAACGACATGGAACAGCCGGTGACAAGAAGCAATACTCCCATGACATGGGCGATTGAAGAAAAATGCATGGCTGTTCTTAAGCCTCTTTTTTCCACCAGATCAATGCCCAGCGGGATGGACGTGATCGTCTGAGGAGGATCTCTCCATTTTCTCCCGAACTGGAGTTATCAAGGATATAGCTCGTGAGAGTGCTTTCTTCTTTTGCGCTGAGATCCTTAAACATCCAGCGGTAGGATTCCAGTGCCGCCTCCATATCACTATAGCGGGTTTCCCTCTCAAGGCTGATGATGTCGACACAGGGGTGGATGTCCATGGAATAGAGGGTGTTCAGTGTATAAATATAGTCCGGCCCTGACCTGAACGGTCTGTTGATTGCTTCAAAAGCGCCATGGTCAAATGGGGTGGGGTTGATTCTGTCGACAACAAAGACAAAATGCCTGGCGAATGCGTTGAGCTTGGCCAGGGCTGCCCGAAGATTACCCACACTTAAAGAGCGTGAAGCAATGCAGATATCGTGTTGGTTGATGTTCAGCGCCTGCCAGTCGTCTTCCCAGGAGCCAAGGACAGTTGTGATATTGTCCAGCTTCTGCTCTTTTGCCAGGTCTTGAAGCACATCAAGCATGCCCTGGGAGTAGTCAATGGCGGTGACCGATTTGACTTTATAGGCAAGGGGAAGGGAAAGGGTGCCTGGCCCTGATCCGGCATCGAGCACCGTACTCTCTTTAGTAAGAGGGATACGCTGCAGGACAAGATCTACAAAAGGAGAACTGCTGTTTCTTTTGGCAAAGGAAGCAGCTTTTTTATCCCAGTCAGAGGGGCCCTTGGCAGTCCATGATTTCTTTTTTCTGGCATTCTCCCAGAGTGTATGCCAGTCAAGGTCGTCGTATGTGATTTCAGGGTGCATTTCTATCCTTTGAGTCTTTGGCAGGGTTGTTGAGACAACGATTCTGAAAGAGTAGCACAGGCAAAATGCTTGTGCAAGGCGTTGCCGAAAATGTTTGACACAGCCCGGCGAATATGGTTAATGTTGTTTCTTTGTTGATTTTACGCCCTGTGAATAGTTGGTGTTTTTATAAACGATCCTATTGACGATGGATTCATCAATAGTTGAGATCTAGTGGATCAGTTGTGCAGGGCAAGGATACCCGGGGAATGACAGCGAATCTCTGTGACTAGAATGAATACCCGGTTTTTTTGAAGTGACTACACCGCAATAGATGCGGACAAGGAGTAAACAATGAGTAAACGTACTTTTCAACCAAGTAATATCAAACGTAAACGTACCCATGGATTCCGTTCCAGGATGTCCACCCGTGCCGGTCGTGCAATCTTAAATGCCCGTCGTGCAAAAGGGCGCAAGCGCCTTTCCGCTTAACTGACATTGCCTCAGTATAAACTCCCGAAAACAGCCCTCCTTAGGAAGGGACGGGAGTTTGATAAGGTCTACAGGCAGGGGGCACGTTGGCGCGGTAAAGGGTTCTCCCTGATTTTCTGTCCCAACGAACTGGGATACAATCGTATTGGGATCAGTGTTCATCGAAAGCTTAAGGGGGCAGCCAAACGCAACAGAATAAAACGGATTATCCGTGAATCGTTTCGTTTGGAGAGGTCGCTTTATCCCGATTGTGCTGACATTGTTTTTGCTGTTCGTCCCGATTTTTCACTGAAATCCCCTGCTGATATCTCCTCCTCTGTGGCAAAACTTGGAAATTGACCCCCTGTGCTTTCTGCCGGGATGGACGCCTGATGTGTGACCGGAACAATCAGATTTCTTCTTTTATTTTCTATCCATGAAGATTCGTCTCTTGATACGGAAAATTCCTTTAGGTCTGATCCGGGGATATCGTTACATCATCTCTCCGCTTCTCCCTCCAAGTTGTCGTTTTACCCCTACCTGCTCCTGTTATGCAATGGAGGCCATTGAAAACCATGGCACCTTGCGGGGCCTTCTGCTCTCTTTAGGTCGTATTCTGCGCTGCCACCCTTTTTGTCAGGGAGGGTATGATCCTGTTCCGCCGGTTAAAGGGGATACGGATAAAAGTAACAAGACGTGTAACACTCAGACGCTGGCCCCCTAGCGTTATTTTTCATTCACATGGTAAAAGCATGGATATTTATAGAACTTTTTTAGCAATTATTATCTCCTTTGTCATTCTCATTGGGTATCAGTACTTTTTTGTGGGTTTTGGTCCTGCGGAAGCACCTGTTGAGGAGACGGTTGTTCAGACAGAAGCAGCAGTCAAGGCGACAGCTGCAGAAGAAAAGGCTCCGGTCGCAACTGTTACGGCTCCAACTCACCAGGCTGTAACTGCCGGAACCATGGAGCGGCCTGAACGGGATGCGAGAACCGTAACTGTTGACACCGATCTCTATACCGCCTTCTTCAGTGAAAATGGTGGGGCCATAGAAAGTTTCGTTCTCAAGGATTATAAAGAGACCGGGGCGGATGACTCGCCTGGGATGGAGATGGTGAAGGTGGATGGAAGCCAGGGGTTTCCAATGGGATTTTCCTGGGGATCTGTAGCTCCTGCCGCTACCTTTTACGAGGCGGATGCCGCTCAAGTCGCTTTTCAGGGCAACAACGGTAATCTTGTCATGAAGGGCCGCGGCAACGGTCTTGAGATCGAAAGGAACTACAGCTTTTCCAAAGACAGCTATACGATTGAGCTTGCAGTACGGGTCAAGAATGTTTCCAGCGGCGTACTTCAGGGTGCTGCTGCCCTGCATCAATCTAACCAGCCATTTCGGGAGAGCGGGCCGGGAAGCCAGTTTCTCTTTGTCGGCCCTGCCTATTATATGAATGAAAGTCTGGTCGAGATGGATTCGGATGATTATGAGGCAGGTCCTCTCACCACCAATGGTAAGATGAATTGGGCCGGTTATATGGGAACCTATTTTATTTCTGCCATTCTTCCGCAAAACGAGAGTGCTCGTTCCATGACCGTGGAGTCTTTTGGTGAAGATGGGGTAAAGATGCAGATGAACAGCGATCTTGATACCCTGCAACCTGGAGAAGAAAAGGTCTATAGCTATAAACTCTTTATTGGCCCCAAAAAGCTCGATATTATGAAGTCTGTGGGGTCAAATCTTGGCAAAGCCCTGAATTTCGGTTGGTTTGATGTGATTGCCCAACCCACCCTCTACCTGCTGAATTTCTTTTACGGAATTGTCAAGAACTACGGCATTGCCATTATCCTGGTCACCATCATTTTCAAGGCGGTTTTCTGGCCGATTACCCAAAAGGGTTTGAAGTCCATGAAGAACATGCAGAAACTGCAGCCTAAAATGGCAAAGCTCAAAGAGAAATATAAGGGTGATCCCGCCAAAATGAATCAGGAGGTGATGAACCTCTATAAGACCTATAAGGTGAACCCACTCGGTGGTTGCCTGCCCATGGTTCTCCAGATTCCGGTGTTTTTTGCCCTCTATAAGGTGCTCCTCATGTGTATTGAGCTGCGCCATGCTCCATTTATGCTCTGGATTAGCGACCTTTCTGCCCCTGATCGACTCCCCATTGGTGTTGATATTCCCTATCTCGGGGGAATCCCGGTCTTGACCCTTTTAATGGGTGGCTCAATGTTTCTGCAGCAAAAAATGACACCCACCACTGCTGATCCTACCCAGGCCAAGATTATGATGTTTCTGCCTGTTTTGTTCACCTTCATGTTTGTGAATTTTGCATCCGGTCTGGTTCTTTACTGGTTTGTCAACAACCTGCTTGCCATTTTCCAGCAGTACATGATTAATCGCCAGAAAAAGGCCTAACCCTCTATAAAGTTGAGTCGAAAGAAGCTGCAGCTGACAAGCAACAGCTTCTTCCGGTCGTAACGATTTCCCTAAGGATGGAAAAAATGTCTTCACCGAAAAGAGATTTCTACGCTAAAGAAGTAACTGATGCCATCAGGATGGCCTGTGAGAGCTTCCGGGTACCCCAGGAAGAGCTGGCCATCGAGGTTGTTGAAACCGGTTCCATGGGAATATTCGGGCTCATCCGGAAAAAAGCACATATCAGAGCCATGGTGAAGGGGCTTGACCTTGGTGAGGTTGCTGATGAGGCTGTGCCAGAGGTTGAAGCGGCTGAGGAAGTTGTCGAGCCTCCAAAGGCTAAGCAAAAACCCAGGAAGGTAGAAAAGCCCAAAACCCCAAGTGTTGTTGCAGAGGCACCTGAAAAGCCTGAAGCAAAGGAAGAAAAAAAGAAACCGAGCCCAGCCAGGAAGGAGCCGGTTGAGATTAAAGAAGAGAGTGTGGAGCTTCTTCGTCAGCAACTTGAAGAACTCTTGAAACTCATGGGGTTTCCTTCCGAGGTAACGGCGGAACTTGATAGTGGAACAGTGCGCTGTAAGGTGAGTGATGAGTATGAAGAAGCCCTCACTGGCCAGGAAGGGAAGATCATCGATTCCCTCCAGTATCTCTTACGAAAACTTGCTGCCAGAAAAATTGAGGAAAAGATCCGGCTCTCAATTGATATCGGTCAGTTTCGTGAGAAACGGAAGGTCGAGCTCATTGAACGGGCCAAAGAGCTTGCGGCCCTGGTCAAGGAAGATGGTAAGACCCAGGCCATCCCGCCTCTGAATCCATCGGAAAGGCGTATTGTGCATGTTATCCTCCAGGAAGATAAAGATATTCGTTCCCGGAGTGTGGGTGATGGATTGTTTAAAAAAGTCCTTATCTATAAACCCGGCAAAGGAAAGAAACCGGGCGGTAATAAACGTGGTGGAAGGGGACGGCGTGGAAAACCCGCTGCCGCTAAAAAGAAAGCTCCGGAGAACAGTGACTCCTGAACACCTGGCTGTGTAGCGTATCATGGAAACCAGCGACACCATTGCAGCCATATCAACTCCTCCTGGATCGGGTGGAATAGGTATTATCAGGATGAGCGGGGAACAGGCCCTTGCCAATCTCAAGGCCGTTTTTCAGCCCCTTGATAAGAGCTGTGCCTACAGCAGCCACCGACTTTACTATGGACGTGTCGTCCATCCCGTAAATAATAAAACCCTCGATGAAGTGTTGGCCGTATTCATGGCAGCACCAAAGACCTATACCCGTGATGATGTGGTGGAAATCCACTGTCATGGGAATTTTCTCGTCCTGCAGTCCATTCTGGAGCTGCTTCTTGAACTCGGCGTCCGCCTTGCAGACCCCGGTGAATTTACCAAACTTGCCTACCTCAATGGCCGAATCGACCTCACCCGGGCCGAAGCGGTTATCGATATCCTTTCTGCCAGAACTCGTAAAGGCATGGACATGGCCCTTGATCAGCTTGGCGGTAGCCTCTACAAGCAGGTTGATACCATTCGGGCCTCACTGGTTCAGATGCGGGCTGTCGTTGAAGTGGCCATTGATTTTCCCGATGAGGATATCGAGATCGTCGACTATGGCTCCCTGATCGAGCGGGTAGCTGAAGAAATCCTTGTTCCCCTTAAAAAATTACTGAGGCAGGCAGAAGAGGGGCAGATTTTCCGGGAGGGTATTTCCGTAGTCATTGTCGGGCTGCCCAATGCAGGCAAGTCCAGCTTGCTGAACACACTGCTCCAGGAAGAACGCGCCCTGGTAACGGCCATCCCCGGCACCACCCGTGACACCATAGAAGAATACCTGGATATACAGGGGGTTCCTGTCCGTATTGTTGATACCGCAGGCATCCGGCAGGGCGCCGATGAAGTGGAAGCCATGGGGATCGAGCGTGCCAGAAAACAGATCGATCAGGCTGATCTGGTTCTTTTTATGCTTGATGCAGAAAGGGGGATCCAGGAAGAAGATCAGCAGCTGTTTGAGACAGTGCGCCATAAGCCCTTGCTTCTTATTGCGAACAAGAGTGACCTGGCTTCCGAAAAACCTGAACTCCTCAACCTTGGATTGAACGATGAAAAGATGAGCTGTATTCAGATTTCCGCCAAACAGCAGCAGGGTATTGCAGAGCTGAAGGATGCTGTTTTTAAAGCTGTTGTAGGAGGCAAGGATCAGTGGCAGGAAGAGGGGTGTGCACCTAATATCAGGCATAAGGCTGCGCTCGTCGATGCACGTGATGCCGCTGTCAGGCTCGGCCAGGGGCTGGAATTAAGAACCACCAGTGACCTGCTTGCCATAGATCTTCAGGATTGCCTGGATCAGCTCAATGGGATTGTGGGGATCACCACAACCGAAGATGTGCTTGATGTGATCTTTGAGCAGTTCTGCCTCGGGAAATGAGTGTGCAGAAGCTGAAGATTGCTATCAATGGATTCGGACGTATAGGGCGCTGTGTCCTGCGTGTGCTGTATGAACGCAAACTGCAGAATGAGATAGAAGTTGTTGCCGTCAATGAGTTGGCCGATACAGAAACCATGGCCTACATGCTGCGCTATGACAGCACCCACAGTCGTTTTCCCCATGAGGTATCCGTGGAAAATGATGTGCTCTGCATAGATGGCAACTCTCTGCGCATTGTGCATCATAAATCCATAGACCGGCTTCCCTGGTCAGAACTGGATGTGGACATGGTGCTGGACTGTACCGGGCAGTACAAAAACGGTGCTGAGCTGGGAATGCATCTGGAGCGTGGTGCAGAAAAAGTTCTGTTAAGTCAGCCGGGTGTTGATGTCGATTTTACCTTGATCGCCGGCTTGAACCAGGAGTTGCTGCAGCCCGGTCACCGTATTGTCTCTTTGGGTTCCTGTTCAACCAATTGTATATTGCCTGTTTTCTCCCTGTTGGATGGGAAGTTTGGTATAGAGCAAGGGCTCACCACAACAATTCATTCGGCCATGAATGACCAGCCGGTGATTGATGCCTATGGGAGCGACTTGCGCCGAACCCGTGCTGCAGTGACCAGCATTATCCCTGTGGATACCGCATTGGCAAAGGGCGTTTCCCGCTTGATGCCGCATCTCGATGGCCGTATCGAAAGTCTACATCTGCGTGTCCCCACCTTAAATGTCTCTGTCATGGATTTAAGCCTGCAACTCAAAAAAGATGTCACTGTCGATCAGGTAAATACACTGTTTGAAAAGGCAAGTGCAGGCTTCCTTAAGGATATAACAGGATTTACCCGGGAGCCCCATGCCTCTGTGGATTTTAATCATGATGCGCACAGCGGCATTGTCGATGCTTCACAAACCAGGGTCAGCGGTAAGCGTTTATTGAAAATGCTGGTATGGTTTGATAACGAATGGGGTTTTGCCAATCGTATGGTGGATGCATTGCAGAACCCTCAATTAATGTTGGCTCAGGATAGATAGAATCTCCACAAGATGTGATTGGGGTTAAGGCAGTGTTGAGTTTTCCATTGTACCTTGTCTTTCTTTGTTGGCTTTTTTATATCAGTTGAAGGACTTCCTGCACTACTCGATCTGCCCCTTCTCCAATTTGATCCACCCTGGCGTCAAGCATATAACAGGGGGTGGTAACAACTTTGTGTTCTTTGTCGACCGTGACTTCTCCCTGCATGGTGCTTGTGTGGTGTGCGCCCATTGCCTCCAGGTTGGCAGCAGTGACAGGATCCTGGCCAATGGTCAACTGAACCTGATCCAGAACCTTTGCAAGGATGGCTGGAGCAATACAGAGGGCACCTATAGGTTTTTTCTGCTCTGCCATGGTAAGGATGGCCTGTTCCACATCCTGGTGGATCTGGCACTTTGCTCCATCAAAGGCATAGCTGGAAAGATTCTTGGCCGCTCCTAATCCTCCGGGGATGATCAGTGCGTCGTGATTCGCGGCCTGGAACCTGGCAAGATCGATAACCTTCCCCCTGGCAATACGGGCCGACTCGATGAGGACGTTGCGTTTCTCGCCGATCTCTGTTCCGTCGATATGGTTCAGGGTGTGATGTTGCGTAATGTCAGGGGCGTAACATTGGTATTCTGCATTGTTTTTATGGATAGCCCAGAGGGTGAGCGTTGCTTCATGGATTTCAGAACCATCCTGGTGGCCGCAGCCTGAGAGGATGACAGCGATTGATTTCTTTTTCATGAAAATGCCTCACATGTTGAGGTGATAGATTGCAGAAAGGTTTCTATATTTTTCATCATAGTCAAGTCCGTAGCCAATGAGAAAACCTTGGGAAATGGCAAAGCCTGCGTAATCTATTGTGATTTCATGTTCCCTTCGTTCAGATTTGTCAATGAGTGAGCATATCCGCACTGATGCCGCCCCCTGGTCACTGAAATGTCTGGAAAGCCATCGCATGGTGAGCCCTGTATCAATGATATCTTCCACCAGTAAAACATGACATCCCTCAACCGGTTGGTTGGGGCTGGAAACCAAGGTGATCTTGCCGGAAGATGATGCGTTGCCGCCATAGGATGACACTTGAATGAAATCAGTGGCCAATGGAATATTAATCTCTCTTACCAGGTCGGCCATAAAGACAAAGGCTCCTTTCAGGACACCAATAACTACAAGTTCTTTGTTTTGATAGTTCTGGGTGATTTCTTTACCAAGTTCCTGGACGCGGGTTTGTATTGTCTGGCTGTCGAGGACGATTTCTTTATTTGAAGATTGCATAGTAATTCTGAAATTTAAAAAAATGGTTATGAGTTCATACACTCTTTGAATAAAGTGCCACTATTCTGTACCTTCCCTGCAAAGTCAAGTGAAAGGAGAGGAAACTCCCCCCTGTCGAGCGGTCAGTTCTTTGGAGTTTCATTTTGTTGACAAAAAATTCCCCTTCAGGTAGATTATAAATTTCATTTATGAAACATATCAATTAACGTGGTGATGGGAATAGGAATCATCACAGGAACCTTTAGACGAGTGAAGAGTTAATTCATGGGAAAGTCATCAACCACACTGAATTCGGCGTTTAACGGAGAAGTGACTTCGCTTCCCGGCGGAGAACATCTCAACAGTTGCTTTGCCTGCGGTGCCTGCAGCGGAATATGTCCTGTTTCTCAGGCGATTCCGGAATTTGATCCGCGTAAAATTATTCACATGATCCGCATGGGCATGAAAGAGCGTCTCCTGACTTCAGATATGTTCTGGTACTGCTCAGGTTGCCGTTCCTGTGTCTATGTTTGTCCCCAGGATGTTAATTTTGCGGATATTATGGGTGCTGTAAGCAAGCTGGCCTTAAAAGAAGGGTATGTGAGCGAAGAGACCTTGATCGAAAAGGGAAAAGCTGCCAAAGTTGAGCGTGATCTCTGCGTGGTCTGTCTCACCTGTGTTCGCACCTGTCCCTGGGAAATTCCCCAGATAGATAAACTTGGTGTAGCCACCATTGATGTGGAAGAGTGTCGGGCCTGTGGTATCTGTGTGGAAGAATGTCCTGCCAATGCCATCACCTTGAATGAATCCCAGGATGAACGGCTTATCGCCGCCTGTGGAATAAAATAAAAAATACGATTTTTTAGAATACGTAGAAGAGGATAGAGATGAGTTTTGATCCTGCTATTACCCTGTTCAGCTGCCACTATACTTCCCAGCAGAGCTGTGCTGAAGAAGGGAAGGAACTGGAGCAGCTGGGCTTTCCGTCCAGTTTATCAAACC
>CAYPEU010000065.1:13061-17126 GCA_964409855.1 uncultured Desulfocapsa sp. | reverse complement strand
TTTGGCTGGGGGACAGGGATTCGAACCCCGATAAGCGGAGTCAGAGTCCGCTGTCTTGCCATTAGACCATCCCCCAAGAGGTCTCAGGTGAGGTGGATTATTTAGAAACTTTAGCGGCTCCTGTCAAGAAAAAAAACAGTGCTTAGGAGATCAGGACCCCGGCATAGCCGACCACTTGGTCGGTATCCCCTGTTATTTCGCCTGAGTCAGTGTAACGGATTACTTCTGTCTGCTTTGCTCCCAGTTCCAGAGATGCGATCAGGGCAACGGTGACCGGCATAATGCCGCACATGGAGATCTGGTGGCCGGTTACGGAACGATAGAGCATGTCGGGATCCATGTCAGCCAGCTTTTTAAGGACATAATGATCTTTCTTGTCAGCTGCCTCCCGCGGTTCGTAGTGGGTCATGTCAGAGGAGGCAACAATCAGGATGTCTTTTCCGGCGCGCTTGATCACCTCTGCCAGGGCCAGACCGATTTCATCCAGCACCGGATAGGAGATATGGGAAATGGTGATGGGGACGATGGAGAGGTTTGGCTGTCCCATCTGCAGGAAGGGGATCTGCACTTCCAGCGAATGCTCAAATTGATGGGCAAGCTCATCTCTTTGGATATAGCTGGTCTCTGTCAGGAGATCTTCCACAAAATTCTGGTCAACAGGGACCTTGCCCATGGGCATATCCCAGGTGGCGGTGGAAAGGCTTACCGGTGCTCCCTGGCCGGTGTGGTTGGGGCCCAGAAGAATGACAGTCTCCGGGATTACGATACTGCCCAGGGTCTCGGCGGCAACACCTCCTGAATAGACGTATCCGGCATGGGGAGAGACGGCTGCCAGCACCTTTTTTTTCTCTGGAGGAACTCCAGCAGACAGGTCCTGGATGGCGGCTCTCAGCGAATCAGCGTTTTTCGGGTAAAAGCGTCCGGCAACAGCCGGTGAGCGAATAATACTCTCCATGTCAGCTCCTTTTGACGGTCCAGCCTGTTCCTTCCGGACCGTCTTTCAGTTCAATACCTTGTTCAAGAAGCCTGTCCCGTATGGCATCACTGCGTGCCCAGTCCTTGACTTCCCGTGCCTGGTTACGTTTCTGGATAAGACTCTGGATTTCTTCTTCACTGATGTCTATATCAGCCAAGATGGCCGCTTTTTTTGCAGCCAGATACTCGTTTGCATCTTCCTGCAGAAGTCCCATGATGGCAGCCAGCTTTTTCATGGTAGCAGTGGTGCTGCTCAACAAATCATGGTCAACTCTTGCTGGTATCTCAGGGAGTTGCCTCAGGACCTTGTTGAGAATTTTGACTGTTTCAAAAAGGACTCCCTGGGCCAGGGCCGTGTTAAAGTCGTTGTCCATGGCTTTTTGGAAGCGCTCTTCCATGGAGCCCAGTTTTTTTCTGTCCTTCTCGCTGGTCACTGGAGCGGCACTGTCCGAGCAGTTCTCGACCAATCTTTCCACAGCAGCAACGCATTGGTAAAGACGGTCAAGCCCTGTCATTGCATCCTGCATGGCAGCCTCGGAAAAATCCAGCGGGTTGCGGTACTGGGTGGAAAAGATAAAAAAGCGCAGCACCTCAGGATGGTAATGTTCCAGGATATCCCTGATGGTGAGAAAGTTGCCCAGAGATTTTGACATTTTTTCATCACGAATGGTGACAAATCCGTGGTGGATCCACATGTTGACAAAGGGTTTGTCGTTGGCCCCCTCACTCTGGGCCAGTTCATTTTCATGGTGGGGGAAGATGAGATCCTGTCCTCCGCCATGGATGTCAAAGGTGTCGCCCAGATATTTACGGCTCATGGCTGAACATTCGATGTGCCAGCCAGGGCGACCAGCACCCCAGGGGCTTTCCCAACTTGGTTCCCCAGGCTTGGAGGCCTTCCACAGGACAAAGTCCATGGGGTTGTTTTTGTTGTCATTGACCGAGATACGAGCTCCGGCCTGCATGTCTTCGAGGTTGCGGCCTGAAAGTTTGCCGTAGCCGGAAAAGCTGTTCACCGAGTAGTAGACATCGCCCCCGGCCGGGTAGGCCATATCCTTGGCAATGAGTTCGCTGATCAGATCGATCATTTCCTGGATATGCTCGGTGGCCTTGGGTTCCATGGTTGGCCGTTCAACTCCGAGTTTGTCCATATCAACATAGAATTCATCGATGAAACGGTTGGCCAGCTCTTCGGTTGTGGTATCCTGTTCCGCAGCCCGTTTGATGATCTTGTCATCGATATCGGTGAAATTGCGTATGTAGGTGACCTTGTAGCCCCTGTAACGGAGATAGCGGACAATCATGTCAAAGGCAAGCGCTGAGCGTGCGTGCCCGATATGGCAATAGTCATAGGATGTGATTCCACAGACATAGAGCTTGACATGGCCTGGTTCGACGGGCTTGAGCAACTCTTTTTTACGACTGATTGTGTTATATATCTTAACTGACATAGTAAAATTCTGATCTGATACAGGGGACTGACTGAGCAGGAATCCTATTTATTGTAGAGTGTTTTCTAAGTAATTTTCTTGCTTTTTATAACAAAAAACTAAATTATGAAATATTTTTGGCACTACCACCTACTGTTGGACTATGTATTTTTTTCGGGCTGGTCGACTATCGTTCAGACACTTTCCCGAATTTTTCAAGGCTGCCTTCAACGTAAGGTGTAACTCAACTGTTACCATAAATCTATTGCGGGGAAAAGACAAGAATGACGGAAAAAAATGGGGTCCCCACCGGGAGAACAGGTATGTTGCGAGTGTGGCTCCACCCCCGGGTCTTGACCATGCTCTTTCTCGGGTTTTCTGCCGGCATTCCCATCCTCCTCATCTTTTCCACCCTTTCCGTATGGCTGCGTGAGGCAGGCATAAGCCGCTCTGCCGTCACTTTTTTCAGCTGGGCCGCCCTTGGCTATTCCTTCAAGTTTATCTGGGCTCCCCTTGTGGATAAACTGCCCCTGCCCCTGCTCACCAGGATGCTTGGCCGTCGCAGGTCCTGGATGCTTTTCTCTCAGTTTTCCGTGATCATAGCCATTGTCTGGATGGGGCTGACCGACCCCACGCAGAGTGAAGCGAGTCTGGTGTTCATGGCCCTGGCCGCAGTCTTTCTCGGCTTTTCATCAGCCACCCAGGATATCGTCATCGATGCCTATCGTGTTGAGTGTGTCGAGGAATCACTGCAGGCCATGCTCGCCTCCACCTATGTGGCCGGGTATCGTATCGGCATGCTGGTGGCAGGGGCTGGATCGCTTTATATTGCCTCCTGGTTCGGGACATCGCGTGAGCTTTATGACGTGGGTGCCTGGCGGATGACCTATCTGGTTATGGCGGCCGTGATGCTGGTGGGAGTGGTTACCACCTGCCTGATTGCTGAACCGGATGAAACGAGAACAAGCTCATATCATTACAGCGCTCCCCAGTATATTCGCTTTTTTGTCCTCTTTCTTCTGGCCGCAACCTTTTTTGCCTCCTGTTTTTTTCTCACAGCTCCTCTGACAGTATGGTGCAAGGGACAGGCGGCAGAGAGTTTTGGCGTCCATGGGCAGATTCTTGGTTTTATGGTGGAAACAGTACGCCTCATCCTTGCCCTGGCAGCAGCGGCAGTGGCAGGCTGGTTTGCGGTCAGGGCAGGACTTGCAGATCAGGATATGGTACGCGAAAGCTACGTGGAACCAGTACACGACTTCTTTGTCCGTTACGGAGGCAAAACAGCCATGTTGCTTCTGCTGCTGGTTGGATTTTACCGGATATCTGATATCGTCCTCGGGGTGGTTTCCAATGTCTTCTACCTGGATATGGGGTTCAGCAAGAATGTGATTGCCACTGTGACCAAGACCTTTGGTCTGCTCATGACCCTGGCAGGAGGATTTCTCGGAGGGATGCTCACCGTACGTTTCGGGGTGTACCGTATTCTTTTTCTAGGGGGAATTCTGGCTGCCGCGACCAACCTCCTTTTTATGCTCTTGGCCAAGAGTGGCAATGACGTGACCTTACTCACCGTGGTGATCGGTGCAGATAATCTCTGTGCAGGCCTTGCATCCACAGCCTTTGTCGCCTTTCTCTCCAGCCTCACCAATATCTCCTTTAC
>CAYPEU010000065.1:0-12961 GCA_964409855.1 uncultured Desulfocapsa sp. | reverse complement strand
CCTTAGGAAATCCTGATTCCTCCAGGAAACTGATCAACTTGCGATGTCCTGCCGGAAAGCCATACTCGTGCAGTCCCTCAAAGGGAACCCAGCGAAAGTCCTGGGCGGCATGCAGTACAGGATCGCTGTCAGACTGGATCAGTTTGACGAAAAAACAGTGCAGGGTCACCCGGTAGCGGGTGTAATGATGGATGGTGGTGGTGATTTTTGATTCTATCTGAACCTCAAAATCAGTTTCTTCCAAAAACTCCCTGACAACGGTCTGTTCCGGGGCCTCGTTTCTTTCCATGCGCCCCCCGGGAAATTCCCAGAGGGATCCCCAGACATCTTCTGCCAGTCGTTGTTGAATATAGAGAAGTCCATCATGGCAAAGGATGCCAGTTGCCATGTCAATGGGGATAATCTTTTTGCTTTTCTTGGGCACCGGACGCTCTGCAATGAGATCGTATTTGAGCGCCAGGCAGTGGGCGGCCAGGGGACAGGCGGAACAATCCGGGTTCTTGGGACGGCAGACCAGGGCACCCAGTTCCATGAGGGCCTGGTTGAATTCCCTGGCCCGGTCAGGGGGAAGCAGCTCTTCTGCCCTGGCCCAGAAGACCTTTTTGGCCTCGGGGCTGCCCGGGATGAGGTCGATATTGAGCAGCCGGGCCAGGATGCGTTCGATGTTGGCATCCACCACCGGAACATCACGATTGTAGGCAATGGAGGCAATGGCTCCTGCTGTGTACGGGCCTATTCCCGGGAGAGTGCGCAGGAGTTTCCGGCTGACAGGGATCTTTCCCTGGTGTTCGGAAACAAGAACATGAGCAGTCTTGAGGATGTTTTTCGCCCTGGAGTAATATCCCAGGCCCTCCCAGCATTTCAGCACCCGGTGTTCCGAGGCGACTGCCAGGCTTTCCAGATCGGGAAATTCTGTCATCCAGCGTCTGAAAAAAAGAACAACCCTATCCATTTGGGTCTGCTGCAGCATGATCTCGGAGATCCAGATCTGGTAGGGGGCATAGGTCTGTCGCCACGGCAGGTCACGCTGATTGGCTGCAAACCAGGAGAGCAGGGATTCTTGGAGGGTGATTGATTCAGGCATGGAAATTTGCAATGGTTTCTCGTAGGAGTCCGCCCCCTGTGAGCGATTGATATAACTATTAGTGATGATATGACAAGTTTTTCACCAGTAGGGGCTTTCTCCTCCAGTGCTCAGTATAGTGCCTGACTCTCCGTTGACAATGGAAAAGTTTCAGGCAATGGCACAAAATACTTGCGTTAAGGGGAACAGTTTTTTACTCTACCATTCACTTTGTAAAGTTCAATAAATATAGGAGGAGTTCTATTATGAAAAGTCTTGTGGTCTATTCATCGAAGAGCGGCAACACCAAGAAACTGGCCGAAGCACTCTACAATCACCTTAGCGGAGATAAAGAGCTCTGCGCAATAGGTGATGCACCTGATCCGGCAGGGTATAACTTTGTTGCCCTTGGGTTCTGGCTCCAGGGCGGGCAACCGGATCCTGATTCCCAGGCCTACCTGGCCAAGATGGAAGAAGGACAGGATCTATATCTCTTTGCCACCCATGGTGCAGCAGCAGGTTCTCCCCATGCCCAGAATGCAATGAACAGCGCTAAATCCATTGCTGCCAAGGCCCATGTCATAGCCACTTTTTCCTGTCCGGGACAGGTCTCGGAAAAGGTGCTGGAGATGGCAGCAAAAAAAGACCCCCAGCCTCCCTGGTTGGCCGATGCCCCGGCAGCAGTAGGGCATCCGGATGAGAAGGACGTGAAAAATGTGGTGCGGATGCTTGAGGAACTGGACCTTCCCTGAGGGCTCACTTACTCCTCGTCGTGATCAAAGGAAAAGGGGGGCCTGCCTTCTTTTTCCCTGATCCAGTTCAGGCCGGTGTGCACTGCATGACGGCGGAGAAAGGCATCCTTTGCCCTTCTTTTGCCGGGAAAGTCCAACAGGCTGACACCGATGATGACGGTGAGGATTCCCTGGCCAGGAAGAAAAAGCAGGAGGAGACCTGCCAGGATAAAGCCCACTCCGAAGAAGTTTCGTAGAGAACGAAGGAGGAGCCACATCACCGGGTGGAGATCCTCCTTTTTTCTGCGGTTGCTCAGATGGCGGAAAAAGTCGCTCGGTAATCTCCTGATAATCCAGGGAATGATGAGCAGGCTGAGAAAAAAGGTGAGAGTGGAAAACAGCCCAAGCCATTTGAGCAGCGGCCTGTATTCAGTTAAAAATGTTTCCATTATTGTCTGGTCTTGGATTTGGGATTTTCTCTTTTACTTCACCCCTCACTCGGTTTTTATTCGCAAGAAGCCAAAGACGCCAGGTTTCACTCTTTCGTCTCTCCAGGAGTTTCAACTGAGCCATGGGAAGGGCGGCCAGGAGTTCTGCTTCCATGGAAGGGATAAATCCGGAAATGATGTAATATTTTGCGCTCCAGAAATCCGGGTTTTCAAAAAAGTTGAGCAGGAGTCCCTTGTAAAGATTGGCCACCACCAGGTCTACCCTAGTATCTGGCAGAGCGCCACGCAAATCTGCCGCCATCACCAGGATTTGCTCCTCACACTCATTCAGTTGCACATTTTTCCTTGCCACGGAGCAGGCAAAGGGATTGTTGTCATAGGCCCGCACCTCTTGCACACCAAGTTTGGCAGCTCCTAAGGAAAGCAGGCCTGTCCCTGTTCCCAAGTCCACCATGCTGCGGATTTCCTGTGAATGGGCAGAGAGCAGGTCGGTGATGACCTGCAGGCAGAGCCTGGTGGTGGGGTGAAAGCCGGAGCCGAAAATGACGCTCGGGTCCAGACGGATGGGAATATTCCCCTCTTCATCTGGAATCTGCTCTGCTTCCCAGAGCGGGGCTACGGTAAGCGGCGGAACCGTAAAAGTGGTGATATCCAGTCCCGCCTCCCAGTCCTGATAGTTCAGATTGGCCTGATAGAGGATTTTGGCCTCGGTCCGTGCACATATTGTGTCCACCAGAGCCTGTTTTTCCCTGTGAAAAAAAAGGATGGCAGTATCATCTTCTATCCAGGTGCCGATAAGATCAGGATCATCAATCTTTCCTAGATCAGTGCGGTCAAAGTTGTAGACATAGAGCTGGTCGTATTTGGTGTAAGGGGGCTTGAGCATATTTTTATGTTGTTTTTCCTGGTGGTGCCAGCTCAGAGAGTTGAGTCTGCAAGAGGCATGGGTTTGAGGGTGAAGATGACCCGATTCCCCGGATCGGTATCAATTATTTTTCCTTCTTTTTCCTGAAGGATACGTTTAATAGGGATACCTAGTGATTGGGTATAGAAGTCATAGACGAGCAGGGTTCGTTCCCTGGCCAGCCCAAGCAGTTCTTCATTGCTGACATGCACCGGGTTGGGAAGAATCGGGATGTATCCGGCAAGATCTTCTGATGACATGTCCTGTTCCTGCAATGAATTGCGCGGTGACAGCGGTACAAACTCTTCTTGTTTCTTCCGATACTCGTCCTCTCCTTTTGCGTTTTCCTCGTCCACCCGTTGCTGCTCCTTTTCCTCCAGTCTCTTCTGCAGCGCTCTCTGGTCGTTTTCCCTGTCAGCCAAACCCGAAACGGAAAGGGCGAGAGAGGGATGCTGTCCCAGAAGTTCTGTGTAACGGATAAGGGTCTCCTGGGCAGCAGGGAGGATTTTGCTGCTTCCCGGCTGAAAGGTGACAAAATTGTTCTCCTGCAGGTCGGCAAATTCCGGGTCAAGCAAAAGTGGGGCATAGGAAGCCTTGATGACAGTGGTTTGGAAGCTGTTCATACTCTCTTGTATCAGTGAGTTACTGCCCTCTTTCATATGAACAGTTAATGGGAAACTGCCTTTCGCGTCTTTGAGCAGTGCCAGGGGCAGTGCGGTGTCTGATGTCGCTGTACTTGGAGCAAGGTCGCTGATGAGCATTTCGGCCTTACTGCTGAAAAGAGATGCTTCTTTTGCTATTGCCAGGTGCAGGTTCAGGCTGGCAGAATCCGTATTGATAGACTGAGAGGCAAGCTGTCTTTGCAGAGAGGCAAGAGGGAAGTCTGTAAGCTGCAGTTTTGCCCTTCCCCTGGGGGGATCGGAAAAAAGAGTAAGAGAGCCGGAAAGGCTTAAGGGTACTTTTTCCAGGGTACCGCTGAGAGTAAAAGGAGAGATGGCGGTTCCAGCAGTGTCGAAATTTTTTAAGCTGCCTGCAAGCTTTTCCACTGTTGCCTGCCAGGGCGTGGGGAGTCGCTGGTCCAGGTAGGTCAGGGTACCGTTCTGAAAAGTGATCTCTTTGACACTCATGGGAAAGAATTCTTTTTGTTCTCCTTTCTTTTTGCTCCCCTGTTTGTTTTGCAATAAGGTTTTGATTCCCCTCTGTACCTGTTGGAAGGGGTTTGCATCGTTCTCTTTTCGTTGCCACTGAATTTGAGGGTTGTCAAGGAGGAGTGCTTCTGCCTTGAGCTGAAAGGGGGAGAAACGACAGTCCAATTTGCTGAATTCTGCCAGATGCCAGCTCAGCAGAGAGGTCTTTGGGGAACGTTGTACAGTCGTATCTGTCAGTCTCAAGCTTCCCTGGAATAAAGCCTGGGGGAAGTGATACAAGCCCTTGCCGTGGAGTGTGGCCTTGCTGTTGTGCAAAAGCGGCCAGTCAATAAAAAATGGAGAGAGAAGGGAGTTGTCCACATTGCTAAAGTCCAGGTTTGCCTGAACTTGGAAGGGGGCAAGGCTCAGGCCCCCTTTGCCCTTGATGAGGCCGTCAGGCAAAAGGTGGGCGGAAAAAGCAAGGTTTTCTTTGGCAGAGGGTTTGTCCTTGCTGGAGAGCTTGTCAAGATTGCTTACCTGCAGGCGGCAATTGGACAGCTGCAGACCAGGCGCAGTTCCTGTTTTTGTCTTGATATTTAAGATCCCGGAAAAATCAATGGCTTCAAGCTGCAGCGCATTCTCTTTTTTGGAAAACCGTTTTAGCAACGGGGGCAGATTCCTGGTGTTTAGGTTGAGTGTTGCATTTTTGAGGAGGATATTACCCAGGTGGAAGCGGCCATCTGTCCGGCCCAGCCGGGTAAAACGGACAGCTCCAGCCTCCAGCCAGCGTTCTTTTCCCTGAAAGAGTTTCAGGTGATGAAGCTGCAGCGTGCCATTTGTCAGGTTATAGTCTGCTGGTCTTTTTTGTTGCGAAAAAAGGGTAAGGGGACCGGCAAAGGTAGCGCTTCCCTCGATTTTTTCTCCTGATGGCGGACCAAGGAGGGTTAAGAGTGGTGCCGCAGGAAACTCATTGAGCAGCAGCTTCCCCTGGACTTTTCCAAATTCTGTAATCTTTCCCTGCCATGAGAAAGAGCCCTTTTCTTTTTCCATCTCCCCGCTGAGGCGAAAGGTACCGCCGACTGTATCTTGTTGCTGTTTATTCCAGCCTGCTGTTTTGAAATTCTTGATGGAGAGCTGCAGGGCGTTCCAGGTCAAATCCTTGGCAGCTGTTTTTTTGTCATTAATGAGAACAAGACGTCCCTGGTCGGCAAGAGCCAGATCAATGGCAAACTGATGTTGTGCTTTGCCTGTGGGGGAGGAGTGGGGGAGCAGTTCCTGAATGTTTGCAGCCAGCTGTCCCTTTCGACTGCTCAGCTGCGGTGCTTTCATTACAAGACTTTTGATGTGAAGACGTTTGGCAAAGGGTTCCAGGCTGCCTTCTACTTTGACAGCCGGGCTTTCGAGTGTCAGGCCCTCATTTTTGGACTGTACTTTGATATCACTTGCTGTCATCTTGATATCAATACTCAAACGACTGCCCTGTTTCTTTTTGGGAGAGAAGTCTATCTGCAGGCTGGTGTCGGCGCGTCCCCGAAAAAGTGTCAGCGGAAAGGAGGAGGGGAGATAGGAGAAATAAGGGACGAGATCAAGGGACTCGATGGTGCAGGAGAGTCTGGTCTGAAATCCTTGATCTTTGGCAACCTGTACCGCCTCACCACTGAGCTGAATGGGGCTGCCGTTGATAATCGCTGAAAAATACGGCTGAATGTAGTTTGTCGATTGGAACGAGAAGTTGGAAAAACTGGGGATGGCAAGGTGCAGCTGTTCAACAGAGTGGGTCTTGTTGCTGAGCATGTCCTCAAAGAGGATGCGGCTGTCACTGATGTCGATATTGTTTAAGGAAAAGAGAAAAGGCAACTGGGCAAAATCCATGATCTCGCCCGTTTTCTGTTCGCTGGAGAGGCGAAAGAGGGGGGGGGAGGTTGTAGCTTTTGTCTTTGAAGCGGATCAGGTTGAGCTGCAGCCCCTCTATCTTGAGAGAGTCGCAGACAAACCCGTTGCGCAGCAGGGAGGTGAGGTCCAGATCCATGAAAAGGGATTCGGCCTGCAGGAGAGGTGTGGATGCCCCTGATTCCGGAAGACGTGCCTGGATCTCTTTGACTGTGAGTTGAAAGTTGAGGGGATTGAATTGAATGGTTTCAAGCTCAAGCTCCAGGCCGGTTTTTTCGTAGAGGTAATGGGGAAGGTATTTTTGTAAAAGCCCAGGGGCAAGGTAGACTCCTGCCAGGAAATAAAAGGTAAACAGCAGAAATGTGCCAAGAGCAAAAAGCAGTGCCCCCCTTTGCTTCTCCTTTTGTTTTTTTGGAGGGCCTGGCCGACGAGGGGAAGGCGACTCTGTCTCTTTGAGAGTCGGGACTTTTTTGTCGGGGCTGATTGCTATGGAGCCGAAACGGTCAGACATGAAAATGCGTGTGATTTAAAGATGCTTTTCCTTGCACCCGCTATGAATTTTGCAATAGACTAAGAGGTAAGGGTGTCTTGAGAAATTTGGATTTTCGTATAATGCAGAGATTGGACGAAAAGACAATTTTTCAAGAGAGCCTTAAGTAGTAGTTCAATTTTTTGAGTTAATGCAATACATTGAAACAAAGGAAAAATATATTTATTCGTAAAGCGTTATTCCGGCAGTGGTGAAGCGGAGAGCCGGAATCTCGTCAACAGTATGACCTCCTGGATGCCGGGTCAAGCCCGGCATGACGAGTTATGTCAACAGGGTGCTGCGCAACTATTTGTAATCACGATGCAAGTGTTAACTGTTGAATTTTAAGTAGTGCATAGCCTAATTGGTTTTCTAAACACTTAGAACGTAATACTTAACACTCTTATTTCCGCTCTTTCAATGGCTAACTTTTATTTTCGCTTATGACCAGTCATCTGCGTATCATTTTAGCTCTCTCCCTCGCCCTCTTTTTTCTGCTGGCCGGAACTGTGGGCTATGTGTTTATTGAAGACTATACCCTGCTGGAAGCGTTTTATATGACAGTGATTACCGTCACTACAGTGGGCTTTGGTGAGATCCGCGTCTTGTCTGATGCGGGACGACTCTTTACTATATTTCTTCTTTTTTTTGGAGTGGGAAGTCTTGCCTTTGCCGCACATGCCTTTGCCGAATCAATGATAGAACGGGTCTGGAGCCCGGCGCGGGGGAAACGTATCATGGAAAAAAAGATCAGTCGATTGACCAAGCACACCATTATCTGCGGACATGGAAGGGTGGGTGAGGCTGCTGCCAAACATCTGGCAGATTCCCAAAAAAGCTTTGTGGTCCTGGAGAGTTCCCCGGAAAAGTGTGATAAGTTGAAGGAGCAGGGATACTTGTACCTATCCGGAGATGCCACCAGAGAGACGACCCTGCGTGCGGCAGGGATCAAATCTGCCGGGGCCCTGCTTGCCCTGCTTGACTCGGATCCGGATAATCTCTTCACAGTGCTCACCGCCCGAGAGTTAAACCCCACTCTGCACATTGTTGCCCGTTCCGAATCAGCCTCGGCCGAATCAAAGATCCTTCGCGCCGGGGCTGATTCCATTATTTCCCCTTACGCCTCTGCCGGAAGAAGGGTTGCCGATAAGATCATGGCCCGGGCCAAGAAACAGGAGCTTGGTCCAATGGAGGATGAGGCCGAAAAACTCAGTTATCAGCCGAAATGGCTGGAGGTAAATGAGGAGTCAGGACTCGTTGACCATGCCGTGGAGGCAGCCAGCATTTTTCTGGCAGGACAAATTGTTGGGATTCGTCGGGATGGAAAGGATATCCTGTCACCGACGCCGGATACCCAGCTGGTTATGGGTGACAGGCTGCTGCTGGTCCCTGTCCGGGAGCTTGAAGTGGATGAACTGCGTCTGGAGCAGCCGCAGAAGATTGTGCTGGTGGATGACAATCCGGTTATTCGTCGACTCTATACGCGCCTTTTTCAAAAGGCCGGGTTTAATATTATTACAGCAGCCACCGGTCGTGAAGGCTGTGATTTGATTTTGGAAGAGCAACCGGATGCGGCTGTGGTGGATTATCTGCTTGGTGATATTTCCGGTCTGGAGATCTGCGAGATTGTGCGTGAGAGTGATGAGGGGCAAAATGTGAAGCTGTTTCTTTTTACTGCAGATGAAAGTCCGGAGATGCGGGAGAATGCGATTAAGGCCGGGGTGGATGTGGTGGTATTGAAAAGTCCGGATGCCGGCGAAATAGTCAACCTGGTCCGAAAAGAAGTGGCCAAAAGGGAAAAAACTTAGTGTCACGTCAAGGATGAAATGTCGTATGTTGCGCTATGTGAATCAATCCGTAACGAAACAAGCGCGAAAAAGGATAAGCAAGATGCGTCTTTTAGAGTTGACGGGAGACTAGAATAGTGTCTGTTAAGAAACGAGGATTTTCGTCCAAGATCGAGGCATGTGGGAAATTTTACCGCAAGCATATAGGTGCTATTCTGAGGATAAAATTTTTCACAGAACAAAGAGATTGGGGGGAGCAGGTCATTTCTGGATGGGTAGCAGAATAACTTGCAATTTCAGAACTTTTCCTTGGAAAAACGTGTTTTTTTCATGTAGTATGTAATAAGTGTTTTTGGCTGTTCCTCGTTCACCCTTTCCGGAGGTGGATCAATGTATTCTGAGTTTGTCTGTAAATTTTTTACAATATGACTGTAAATGTTTGAAAGTCTAAATTTTCTTCGCTGGCAGGATATCCTGGATATCCTGGTCGTAGCCTTTATCATCTACCAGCTCATTGCCATTATTCGTGGTACACGCTCAGTACAGATGGTGCTGGGCCTGGTCGTTTTGACCGTGGTCTATTTTATGGCCTCCATTCTCGATCTTGTCACCTTGCAATGGCTGCTCAAGACCTTTCTCAGCTCCCTGCTCCTCATTGTTATTATTGTCTTTCAGCAGGATATCCGTCGGGCTCTGACCCAGGTGGGTAAGTCTCCTTTCCAGAAGAATACGGATATGGCGGAGAAAGACCTTGATGAGATTATCCGTGCCGTATTTTATCTAGCCAAACGACGTATCGGAGCCCTGATCGTTATCGAGCGTGAAACCGGACTGCGTGATTTCGTTGAGTCCGGATTTAAGCTCAATGCCAATCTCAGCAAGGAATTGCTTATCTCCATCTTCATGCCGGTCTCTCCACTCCATGACGGGGGAGTGATTATCTACAAGGGGCAAATCCAGACTGCGGGCTGCATCATGCCCTTGTCGCAGAATCCTTATATAAGTAAGCGCTTCGGTACCAGGCATCGGGCAGCCATCGGCCTGTCGGAAGAGACCGATGCCGTGATTCTTGTGGTCTCGGAAGAAACACAGGAGATTTCCCTGGTGCAGCATGGGGCACTCACAGCCATGCATGATGAAATGACCCTCACCAATAGTCTGCGGGCCATCTTTCTTTCCAAAGACGAGGCCGTAAGCGGATGGCGGCAGTGGGTGGGCCGATCATGAGTGTTTTTAATTTTAGTCACTGGCTGCAACTGTCGCCCAAAGACTTACTGCTTCGTCTAGTCTCGTTGGGACTGGCCATTATCCTCTGGTACTTTGTCGGGGGAGAAGACATTGTAAATAAAAATGTAATGGTTCGTGTTGAGGTGATCAACCTGCCCCGTGACCTAGTTATTTCCAATCAGTACAAGAAAGAGATTGAGGTCTCGGTCAGTGGCCCCCGCAGCCTGGTTCTGGATATGGGGAATCGGGCGATCTCCCGCCAGGTGGATCTGTCCCATGCAACACCGGGTACCATGGTGATAGAAAACAGTAACGACTCCATTGCAGTGCCACGCGGGGTCAAGGTCCTGCGTATCCAGCCGGAAAGCGTGATTCTTTCTCTGGATAAACTGATCCAGAAGCAGTTTTCTGTGAATCCTGTGACCACCGGGGTGCTTGCCCCGGACCACATACTCAAGGAAATTCGGATGGAGCCGGATTCCATCTCCATCACCGGCCCGGAGACCGTGCTTTCCCAGTTTGATGTGCTGCGGACAAAGGTGATCGATATTGAAGGCTTGCGGGAATCCACTCAGGTCCAGGTGCCCCTTGACCTGGATCTGTTGATTGTTGAGCTGATCGGTGAGACCACGGTGACTGCCGACCTTGATATCTCCGTAGAGACCGTGCAGAGAAAGATATCCAATGTCCCTGTGGAAGTTATGAAAGACGAGGTTCTGCAGCGGGTCACTCCGGCAACAGTCACTATCACCGTTGCCCTGCCTAAAACCCTTATTCGAGCAAAGGTGGATCTGAATACCCTGTTCAAGGTGACGGCAACAGGGGGGGAGAAGGACAAACAGATGCAGGTGAAAGCCATTCCGGCCAGGGAGTTTGCCGACCCAATACGTATCCTCAATATTGAACCCCAGGCCGTGACCCTTATCGAAGAAGTGGTCCAACCTGTCCCTGATGAACAGCTTCCCCTGAAGGAAGATGAATCGTCAAAAGATGCGGCAGAAGAGAAAAAGTCAGGTGAATCCTCTCAAGAGTAAGTTGCCGCTCTACCGCAATCTATTCTCACAGGTTTTCACAGCAATTCCTCTGCATCCAATAATCATAGTTATGGTTAGTCAACTGCGAACCCCAACAATTACCAGAAAATAAATCGCGTTAATGTCCGTGGGTGAACCCACTTTCCAGTCAACGTAGGTCGGTAGGTCGTGTTCATCTAAGGGCATAAAAGTGATGCACTTGTATTCCCTTGAGAGGTGTTAACCCGACAAAAAGCTGCTTCAATCGATCAAAATTGAATCATCAAGGTAATAACGCGATTATCAATCAAAGATCATTTTTCAAAAGATCTATCAAGAGTTAATCGATTCAAAAAGAAATTTATGAGAAAATTATTTGGAACAGATGGAATACGCGGTGTGGCCAATATCTATCCCATGACCACAGAGATCGCCATGCAGGTGGGGCGGGCTATTGCCTTTATCGTCAAGAACAGGAGCGGCCGCCACCGCATCGTCATCGGCAAAGATACCAGGCTTTCCGGCTACATGATCGAGAATGCCCTGGCCGCAGGGATCTGTTCCATGGGCGTGGATGTCCTGCTCGTTGGACCGCTGCCCACTCCGGGGATCGCTTTTATCACAACCTCCATGCGGGCCGATGCCGGAGTGGTGATCTCTGCCTCCCATAATCCTTTTCAGGATAACGGGATCAAGATTTTTTCCCACGATGGCTTCAAGCTTCCGGATAAGATGGAGGCTGATATTGAAGACCTGATTTTTTCCCAGAAAATGGCGGCCCTGAGACCGGTTGCCGAAGAAATCGGGCGGGCAAAGCGGATCGACGATGCCAAGGGCAGATACATTGTTTTTCTGAAAAACATATTTCCGAAAAAATATATTCTTGAGGATTTTCACATCGTCCTCGATTGTGCCAATGGAGCGACCTACGGCGTTGCCCCCCATGTCTTTGAGGAACTTGGTGCCAAGGTGACAACGCTTGGGGTGAATCCTGACGGCAAGAACATCAACCATAAGTGCGGTGCCCTGCACCCGGAACTGATGGCTGCCAAGGTCAAGGAGAGTGGAGCCGATATCGGCTTGGCTCTGGATGGCGATGGTGACCGCCTCATTGTCTGTGATGAAAAGGGAAAGATCGTGGATGGCGATCATATCATGGCGGTTTGTGCCCAGGACTTGATGAAAAAGAGAAAGCTGAAGAAAAAGACGCTGGTTTCCACGGTCATGTCCAATATGGGCCTGGAAGCGGCAATGGCAAAAATGGGCGGCAAAATGGTGCGCACCAAGGTGGGCGACAGATACGTGGTCGAAGAGATGCGCAAGAAAGGATACTCATTCGGCGGCGAACAATCCGGTCACCTGGTCTTCCTCGACCATATTACCACCGGAGATGGAAACCTTGCCGCCCTGCGCCTCCTGGCAATCATGAAAAAACGGCAAAAGCCCATGTCAGAACTGGCAAAGTTGATGGAATCCTATCCCCAGGTCCTGAAGAATGTGCGCACTGCCAGTAAACTCGATCTTAATCTGGTCCCAGCTTTTCAAAAGAGTGTCAGAAAAATGGAAAAGAAACTGGGAAAAAGCGGCCGCATCCTGGTAAGGCCATCAGGAACCGAACCGGTTATCCGGGTGATGGTGGAAGGGGAGAATGAGAAACTCATCAATCAAATGGCAGACGAGCTAGGGGGCTTAATTGCCAAGGCCAAGTCTGCATGAGTTCAGTGATAAGGTAGGTTCCGTTTTTTGAAAATCGATCCTTTTGAGAATTGCTGGGCCGAAGAATTGAGGTGTCTTTGTGGAAAAACAACAAGATCGTTCCGTCAGTGTCACCATACTTCTGCCTGCCTTTAATGAAGAGCAGGCAATTGCCAAGACCGTACGTAGAATAAAAGAGCTCTATCCTGACTTTGAAGTGCTGGTTGTTGATGACGGATCAACCGATAATACCATGCAGGCGGCAATGGATGCAGGGGCAAACGTCTGGCCGCATCCATACAACATCGGCAACGGGGCCGCCATCAAAACCGGCCTGCGCTGCGCCAAAGGTGACTGGGTCCTGATGATGGATGCCGATGGCCAGCATAAACCGGAAGATATTGCTGGATTGTTGGAGCATAAAGACAGCTTTGATATGGTCGTTGGGGCCAGGAGTCGTGGGTCGGAAACATCGCTTCATAGAGACATTGCCAATAAACTGTATAACTGGTTTGCTTCCTACGTGACCAAGTTTGAAATCAAAGA
>CAYPEU010000064.1:12441-17306 GCA_964409855.1 uncultured Desulfocapsa sp. | reverse complement strand
GGCAGAGGTGGAATTTTATGTCAGTGAAGAGCTCCCCGGTCTGGCTGTGGCGGTTCGTCCTGCTGCAGGTGAGAAGTGCGAACGCTGCTGGACCAGGTCCACTTTTGTGGGCAGCAATGCAGACCATCCGCAGCTCTGCGAGCGCTGTCTGAATGTGGTGTCTGCAATGGAACTCGGGGAGCAGCAGTAACAGTGCTTTCCCTATTCCTGCTGGTTCTGGTGATCGTCCTGGACCAACTGACAAAGATGTGGGTTCTGAACAATTTTCTCCTCTATGAGTCCCGGGAGATCATTCCCGGTCTGTTCAACCTCACCTATCTCACCAACAAGGGGGCTGCTTTCGGTTTTCTGGCTGGAGTGACCTCTGTCTGGCGCCACTATTTTTTTCTTGGGCTGGTCGGTGTGGCCCTGGTGCTGCTCAGTGTATTCTATTATCGGATGCGCAAGGAGCACCCTCTCTATGGTCCGGCCCTGGCCCTCATCGCAGGAGGAGCCATCGGCAACGCCATAGACCGGATACGGCTGGGGGCTGTGGTCGATTTTCTCGATTTTTATGTGGCCGGCCATCACTGGCCCGCTTTTAACGTGGCCGACTCTGCCATCACGGTGGGGGTGGGTCTTTTTTTACTGACAACTGTTTTGGAAGAAAGAGCGAAGAAACGGATGGCTGCCTGAAACCAGGCAGGTTGAGCCGTGTCGTGATTATATAAAAAGGTGCAACAATGAAAATAGCAGTACTTTTTCCCGGCCAGGGTTCCCAGTTCTTAGGGATGGGACAGGATTTTATCGATTCCGACAGTGACTGTGCAGCCATCATGGAGATGGCGGCCTCAGTCTGTGATTTTCCCCTGGCAAAACTCTGTCAGGAAGGTCCCATGGAAGAACTGACCCGGGCCATCCATCTGCAGCCTGCCATCACCGTGACCAATCTTATCTGTTACCAGGGGCTGAAAAAGGCCTGGGGTGACAAAATTTCCGCCGCCTGTTTTGCTGGTCACAGTCTGGGTGAGTATTCGGCCCTCTGTGCTGCAGGTGTTCTCAGCGTGGAAGACACCATTCGCCTGGTCATCAAGCGTGGAGCGCTGATGGAGCGGGAAGGTCAGAAAAATCCTGGTGGTATGCGCGCTGTCATCGGCAAGACCATTGAAGAAATTGAGGAGATCATCGCAGGATGCAACGGAACAGCCATTGTGACTGCCGCCAACCACAACACGGAGCAGCAGGTCGTTATTTCCGGATCCATCCCAGGCCTTGATGCAGTGGAAAATGCTGCAGCCAAGGCAGGGGCCAGAGTTATTCCCCTTGCCGTGAGTGTGGCCAACCACAGTCCTCTGGTGGCTGATGCCGTGCCCGACTTTACCGCCTTTATGAGTGAGGTGGAGTTCAACACACCGGCTACCCCGGTCTATTTCAATGTCTCGGCAGCTCCTGAACAAGACACAACTCGTATCAAAGAGATGATGGGGAGCCAGATCGCCTCCAGGGTACGCTGGTTTGAAATCATCAGCGCCATGATCAATGAAGGTGTCGATACATTCATCGAGGTCGGGCCCAAGACCGTACTGAAGGGCATGATGCGCAAGATTGCCCCCAAAGGCTATCAGTACAAGGCCTTGCAGTTTGACACCCCGGAAGGACTGGCCAAGTGTTTGGAAAAACTGGGCTGATTCTCATTCCTTAGGCTACAGGAATGCAGTGCATGTTGCTGCCTTTTGTGGCTTTTCTTTGTTGTAGGGCAGAAGATGATTGAACATTGTGTGCAGATCATAGAAGGGGGAGGCCAGCTTGATATTGAGCAGGCCCTGGCCCTGGCTGAACAGGCTGACCTTGAAAGCTTGTGCCGAGCAGCAGACGGGATCTGCCGCCATATGCACGGCAGGAGGTTTGATCTCTGCTCCATCATCAATGCCCGTTCCGGAAAATGTTCTGAAGACTGCCGGTACTGTGCTCAGTCCTCCCGTCACAATGTGGAGATCAGCTGTTACGAGCAGATTGATGAAGAAACTGCCCTTGCTCAGGCCCGGGAAAATGATGGCTACGGTGTCAGGCGTCTGTCCCTGGTTACTGCTGGACGCTCACTGCAACCGGAGCAGGTGCAGAGCATGGGGGAGATTTATTGCTCCATGGCCCGGGAGACCGATCTCCAGTTCTGCGCCTCCATGGGGTTTCTCACCCCGGAGAGTGCTGCACAGCTCTATAGCTTCGGAGTTCGTCGCTATCACTGCAACCTGGAGAGCTGCCAAGAGTTTTTTCCATCTATCTGCACCACCCATACCTGGGAGGAGAAGGTGGAGACCCTGAAGATTGCTCGAGCCACAGGCATGGATCTCTGTTCCGGCGGCATCATTGGGATGGGTGAGACCCTGGCCCATCGGCTGCAGCTGGCCTTTGAACTGCGGGAGCTGGAGGTCCTCTCCATTCCCATCAACATCCTCAGCCCCATTCCCGGCACCCCGCTTGCAGCCATGGAGCCTATTTCCCTTGATGAGGTCCTGCGCTGTGTGGCCCTCTTTCGTTTTATTAACCCCAAGGCCGTTATCCGTATTGCCGGTGGCCGTGGCCGGTTTGGGGATGAGCAGTACCGGCTGTTTAAGGCCGGGGCCAACGGCGCCATTGTCGGTAATTACCTGACCACCACGGGCAGCAGTGTGGAACAGGACATTGCACAACTGCGGCGGCTCGGATTTGATCTCCTACGCCACAAGGGGGGAGAGGGCGCATGACGCATGATGGGCTTCTGGCCTTTGACCGTGAGCATATCTGGCATCCCTACACCTCCATTACTCATCCTCTTCCTGTCCATGCGGTGGAGTCTGCCGCAGGCGTTCGAATCCGTCTCAGTGATGGCCGTGAACTGATAGACGGCATGGCCTCCTGGTGGTCGGTGATCCACGGTTATAACCATCCCGTACTCACCAGAACCCTGCAGGAGCAGGCAGCACGTCTCTCCCATGTGATGTTCGGAGGACTCACCCACGAACCGGCAGTGGAGCTGGCCCAAAGCCTTGTTGATATCACTCCGCAAGGACTTGACCTGGTCTTCTTCGCCGATTCCGGTTCCGTATCCGTGGAAGTGGCCATGAAGATGGCCATCCAGTATTTTCACGGGGCAGGAAAACCGGAAAAAAAACGTTTCCTCACCATTCGTTCCGGGTACCATGGTGATACTTTCCACTGCATGTCAGTCTGTGACCCGGTGAACGGCATGCACCAGCTCTTTACCGGGGTGTTGCCCAGCTACTATTTTGCCGATAAGCCCCGATGTCGTTTCACTGACCAGTGGGACGATGAAGATATTTCTTCTTTTGCCCGGCTCATGGAAGAGCACCACCAGGAACTCTGTGCAGTCATTCTTGAGCCCATTGTTCAGGGGGCAGGGGGCATGCGTTTTTATCATCCTGAATATCTGCGCCGAGTGCGGGCCCTCTGCGACCAGTACGGGCTCCTGCTCATAGCTGATGAGATCGCCACCGGTTTTGGCCGCAGTGGAGAACTTTTTGCCTGCAACCATGCCGATATTGTTCCAGACCTGCTCTGTCTGGGCAAGGCCTTGACTGGTGGGTATCTCACTCTGGCAGCAGTCCTTGCCCGAAGAGAAATCGGGGAAGTGATTTCCACAGGGGAGCCTGGAGTCTTTATGCATGGCCCCACCTTCATGGCCAATCCTCTGGCCTGTGCCGTGGCCCGTGCCTCAGTGCAGCTGCTCCTTGATTCTGACTGGCAGGGGCAGGTCAGTGGTCTTGCACAGGGACTGGAACAGGGGCTTGCCCCCTGCCGTGAACTTGCATCGGTGAAAGAGGTCCGGGTGCTCGGTGGCATCGGGGTGGTGGAGATGAAAGAACCGGTGATCATGGAAAGAATTCAGGACGCCTTTGTGGCAAAAGGGGTATGGGTCCGTCCTTTTGGCTGCCTGGTCTATGTCATGCCGCCATACTGTATGAACGCGGAAGACCTTTCTCTTCTCACCGCTGCCATCTGTGAGGTGCTTGCCGAGGAGCAGGGACGGTGACATCCCGCTATGAAAAAAAATTGGCTGATCTTGAGGCCGGGGGAAGGCTCAGAACGCTTCGACCTCTGACTCGGATGGACGCGTGCTGGGTGGACTATGAGGGCCATCGCTGTCTGAACTTGACCTCAAACGACTACCTGGGCCTTGCTGGCGATACCGCGCTGCAGCAGCGTTTTTATCAGGGGCTGAGCCTTGTGCAAGAAAGAGGAAAATACTCTCTGGGGGCAGCCTCATCCCGCCTGCTCACCGGTGACTCTGTTCTTGCCCATGATCTTGAAGAAGATCTGGCCCAGGCCTATAGACATGAAGCAGTCCTCCTCTTTAACTCCGGCTACCACGCCAATATAGGCATTCTGCCTGCCCTCTGCGGGAAAAATGATCTGATCCTCTCCGACAAGCTGAATCACGCCTCCATTCACGACGGGCTCCGCCTCTCCCGTGCCCACCACAAACGCTTTCGCCATGGGGATTATGAGCAGCTGCGCTCTCTTCTGGAACAATTCCACAAGGAGTATGAGCAGGTGGTGATTGTCAGTGAATCAGTCTTCAGTATGGATGGAGATGTGGCTGATCTGTGGCGGCTGGTGGAACTGAAAAAAGAGTTTGGAGCCATGCTCTACCTGGATGAGGCCCATGCAGTGGGACTCTATGGCAGACAGGGGCTGGGAAAGGCGGAAGAAGAGGGTGTCCTTGGGGACGTCGATCTCCTGGTGGGGACCTTTGGCAAGGCACTGGCCTCCATCGGTGCCTTTGTCTGCTGCAGCGAGGAGATTCGTCAGTACCTGATCAATCACAGTCGTTCCCTCATCTTTACCACGGCCCTGCCGCCTGTGGTCCTGAACTGGAACCGATTTGT
>CAYPEU010000064.1:0-12341 GCA_964409855.1 uncultured Desulfocapsa sp. | reverse complement strand
GGAAGGGGGGAGGGAAGCTGATCCTCTTCTGCAACGGCTGGGGCATGGATGAGGTTCCTTTGCACCCGCTTGTCAGTGGTGACTGGGACGTACTCATGTTCTGCAACTATGTTGACCTTGTCCCGGATATTGACCTGAACTCCCTGTTTGGGAGCTATAAAGAGATTGTCCTCATTTCCTGGTCCATGGGGGTCTGGGCCGGTCAGCGCCTCTTTGCTGCGCATCAGGGAAAGCTCAGTGGCAGTCTTGCCGTCAACGGCACCCTCTGCCCTATCCATGACTGGCTAGGGATTCCAGAAGAGATAGTCCGCTCAACCCTTGCCCGGTTTGATGAAAAGGGTCGTCTCAAGTTTTACCATCGCATGTGCCGGGACCGCGGGCTGTACCGTTCTTTTCTGGCCAATCAACCCAAGCGTTGTCTTGCTGAGCAAAAGAAGGAGCTGACACAGCTTCTGGAAACAGTCCACTGTGATCCGGCTGAAGAACCTATCTACCACCGAGTCCTGGTTGCAGATCACGATTTTATCATGCCCACTGCCAATCAACTCAACTACTGGCCTGAAAAAAAGATCAAGCGGGTCGACGGATACCACTTTCTGTTTTATGTTTATCAGAGTTGGGATGAGTTGGCAGGAGAGGCTGAAGGCTGAAGGTTGAAGGTTGAAGACGGAAGATAAGGATATGGTTTTGTCCCTTGATAAAAACAAGATAGCCCACTGTTTCCGTCGCAGTCTGCCCACCTATGACGAGGCAGCCCAGGTACAGAGAGAGCTGGCTGCAAGGCTCATGCACTGTCTGGATAGTGTTCCTGATGCGGCGTTCCGACGTGTTCTTGAAATCGGCTGCTGTACCGGAGTCCTGACTGAGATGCTCTGTGACAAGAGACCGGTGAAGACACTCTTTCTCAACGATCTGGTTCCCGAGTTTGAGGCGGTTGTGCTGAACAGGCTGCATGGCCGAGAGTCGTTGCAGCTCCATCCTCTTTTCGGGGATATTGAAGCCATGGCACTGCCTTCGGATGTCAGTCTTGTCCTTTCAGGCGCCACTTTTCAATGGCTGGCTGATCTGCCTGCTTTCCTTCTTCGCCTTGCTAACGAGCTGGCTTCAGGAAGCTATCTTGCCTTTTCTCTCTTTGGCCCAGGTACATTGCAGGAATTTTCTGAACTGACCTCGGTGGGGCTGGGGTATCGTTCTGACAGGGAGATATGCTCGCTGTTGGAGCAGGATTTCATTGTGGAAGAACAGAAGAGTTACCGGGAGCAGCTCTATTTTTCCTCGGTTCGTGAGATCTTGAACCATATTCGTGCCACAGGAGTGGGCGGGGTGAGTGAGTATCGTTGGAGCAGGGAGGCCCTTACCCGTTTTGAAACCCGTTACCGAGACGAATTTGGAGATAAAAGGGGGTTGCCGGTGAGCTATTCCTGTTCCTGCTTTGTGGCGAGGAGACGGTGATGTGTCCGGTAACCTGTATCAGCGGAATTGACACCGACATCGGCAAGAGTGTGGCCACCGGGCTTATGGCCCGTGCACTGCTGGCTGCAGGACATACTGTGGTTACCCAGAAAATGGTGCAGACCGGATGCCAGGGAGTGGCCGAAGACATTCTCTATCACCGGGAACTGATGGGGATTGAGCTGCTGCCTGAAGACCTGGAGGGATTGACCTGTTCCTATGTCTTTGCCAAACCCTGCTCCCCGCACCTAGCAGCAAAGCTGGAGGGGCGAACTGTTGATCCGGAGCGCATCCGCCAGGCCACGGATACGCTGCTTGCAGGATTTGACCATGTCCTCCTCGAAGGGGCGGGTGGCCTGCTTGTTCCCCTCACCCGTGAAGTCACCTTCCTCGATTACCTCCAGGAACAGGGATATCCACTGATTCTTGTCTCCAGTCCCAGGCTGGGATCCATCAATCACACCCTTTCTGCCCTGGAGTTGGCTCAGGGGAGGGGGATTACAGTCAAGGGCATTGTCTATAACTGTTATGGTTCAAGTGATGGGGAGATCCGTCAAGACTCTCGTGAACTGTTTATCCATTTTCTCCGAAGCTATGGTTTTTCCGCCCCTGTTATTGACCTTGACGGAGTGGAGTCTTATCTTGATCAGGACAAGAACTTTAACTGCCTGCAACTTTTCGAGGAATAGATTAAAAGGAATAATATGATATACCTAGAGAAAAGAATATGTCTCAGCTGCCGTAAGTTCAGGCTGGAAGATCCCCACTCAGGGGTGTGCCGAGTAGATAAGAGTGTTGACCACTATCCGATGAAAGGCACAGAGGAGAGCTGTGATAAATGGGAGGATGCCGGCCAGCAATACTATATCCGTACCGGCTGGATAAAAAAGACACTTGGCAAGGAAGAAAAAAGGAAGGGGATTAAGACGCTCTGATTTTTGTTAAACCTTGTTAAGCAGAAACCGGGAGTCAGCATCTGCTTAAGAGGAGTATGATTTTTTCTGGTTTGTGCTGGAATATCTTGTCTATTCCATTACACCTTTTCTTACATACCGCTCAGAAAGAGAGCTCAATTCTCTGGAAACAGTAGCTTCGCTGCCTGTCTCTGATTTTCCCGCTTTTCCTGACAGGACAGTTTGAAGCAGGGTTCAGACAGTGGTGGCTGTATCAGGCCATCATATCGTTATAGGTGTTCCAAAGGTCATTCTCGGCTGGCTCCATGGTGTCGATAAACACGGTCCAGCTCCAGGGAGCATTTATGATCTCCGCTCCTATTACCGTGTCAATCCCATGGTCATCTTCCCATTTACTCTGGGCCTGTATTTTGAAGCGATGCCCCTTGCCTGAGATGACAATAAGAAACTTGTCTCCCCTGACACGCAATTTCCTCGACATCTCACAAAGACGGATACCGTAACGGGAAACATTTTTCACCTGTGCTGAACAGAATCCTATATCATCGGAAATATCGGCCTCCAATCCCATCACGTCCATTCTAGAGTATCTTCGTTGATTATCCATATTGTCCTCCGTTAGCACATTGTGATGATGAGCTTTCTTGACAGTACAATAGAACCTTTGTAAATAAATATTATCACAAATTGCCGGAATAGCAAAGCAGATTGGGAATTTTCTCTGAAACAAAATAAGAATTATTCTGTTTTAGGGGCTTAGTTAACTCACTGTCCATTCGTTTGTTTTTAACTGTTCGCCGAGTTGTGAAGCGGAACAGAGTGAGCAAGGGAGCCTTCCCTGAAGGAGGGAGTCATTCTCTTCTCTCCTGGTACATATGTTGCTTTTTCCATTGACCTCCACAGTTGAATGGGGATTTCAAGGGCTGCGGACAGGAGGGGCAGGATGATTTGACGGGTTTGTAGGGCCTTCAATGGTCTGCAGACAGAGTGGCAGGGAAAGAAGGATGCCTGTTTTCGGTTGATACTGACACTGGAGAATTGAAAAAGGGGAGAGGGGTAATTTTTTTTGCAAGACTTTTCCTGTTGATTTTAGGGGAATCATCCTGTTGACATCAGGGTATGGATTCACTATGTACAGGATGCCCGTGAACAGTAGAACCAGGTCGAGAGAAAGGAGTCAGAAATGAATAATACGCTAAAGGGAATTTTGATGTCGGCACTGATTTTTCCCGGTGCCGGGCAGATCATCTTGGCACGATATGGGCGTGGTGCCCTTTTTTTTATTTTCTCAGTGATCAGTGGCCTGCTCTGTGTTACGGCCATTGTCCGTCAGGCCGTGGTGATCCTGCAAAGGCTTGCCGCCCAGGGAGAGGTGGTGACCCTGCCGAAAATAATGACTAGTGCAGCCCAAGCTTCAACCACCGGTTCCACCCTTTTTCTCAAGCTTTCCTTCCTTGTCCTTTTCTGCTGCTGGCTGGTTGCAGTGGTGGATGCCTGGCGAATCGGTAACGAGCTGGATGAAAAACAGGCAGAGGTAGCCAATGGTCAAGGGACAGAAGAATAAGAGTATCGCAGGGCAGAGAGAGATGAAAGTGAAGATTTTTACCACCGGCGGCACCATTGATAAAATATACTTTGATGCCAAAAATGACTACCAGGTCGGAGAACCGGAGATCGGTTCACTCCTTACCGAGGCAAATGTGACCTTTGACTACCGTGTCAAGTCACTCATGCGCAAGGATAGTCTGGAAATGACTGAGGCTGATCGGAAAGTGGTCAACAATGCTGTGGCCACTGATCCCTGTTCACGCATCCTCATCACCCACGGAACTGACACCATGGTTGAGACTGCCAGAAGTCTCCTTGGTATCCCGAATAAGACCATTGTTCTCACCGGTTCCATGCAGCCTGCCAGTCTGCGGGTGAGCGATGCCTTTTTTAATGTCGGATGTGCTGTTGCCGCTGTCCAACTGCTTTTCCCAGGTGTCTATGTGGTGATGAACGGCCGGGTCTTTGATCCACGAACAAGTTGTAAGAATGTGGAAAAGAACTGTTTTGAACGTCTACGAAAAAAGTGATTGGCAACATATTTCTTGTCTGATGGTTGTTGGTCTGCTGATAACTTTTTTGTGTCGTATAGACAGAGCGGGTTTTCCTTAAAGAGGAGGAAAATGGTGCATCAATCCCTCCTGCCACCAGTGCCGATACAGTCCACTGGCTTTGAACATATTTTAAATGATCCGACAGAAACTCTGCAGATCAGTCCACAGAAAATTTCTTGAATATTATTTCACCTAGAATAAATGCTGCCAGAAAGAAGAATATGGCCCCGCTGGTAATCATGATTTCGTGCAGACTGGGGCTGTATGAGTAATATTTGGGTAGATCAACAACATTGTATTGATAGTAATGGGGAATCAGCTGGCCGACAATGACTAAATCATAAAACAGGACAAAGACTCCTATCAGGCAGGAGAGACCGGCAAGGGCCAGGATATTTAAATTCTTTCCTCTTGTAACAAGGAGGAGGGC
This sequence comes from uncultured Desulfocapsa sp., assembly GCA_964409855.1. Lineage (GTDB taxonomy): Bacteria > Desulfobacterota > Desulfobulbia > Desulfobulbales > Desulfocapsaceae > Desulfocapsa. The sequence continues at coordinate 7,443 of CAYPEU010000064.1, read as the reverse complement.
CAGGGGAAACAGTACAGCAAGACCAACCTCTCCAAGCCAGAAGTTTAAGGCAAAACCATCCTGAACAAGAAGATACATGGCCTCCGGGTTTTTGGTGAATCTTGGAGAAAAGCCACCCATTATCTTGACACCCGTGAAATAAAGGATTCCCAGGAGAAGGAGCATAAACAGCTTTCCAGTGGCTTGCATAGCCTTGTCATCCTCAATATCCACTGTTTTTCCAGTAATCCTCTTTCCAAGCCAACTGAACAAGAGGATTGCACTGCAGCCCGTCAAGGTGGAGAGTGAGAGGAAGTAGAGTGGCATATAGTTTTCACTCCAGAATCCCCTGGCACCAAGCAGCGCCATGTCCGAATTCATGTTCAGATTGCCCATGGTCACCGTCACCAGGGCGATAATGGCAAATATTTTTGCCCTCTTTTTCTTTTTGAGCATCAGTGAGAGAAAATTAAAGACCATAAAAATCAGGTAGAGGCTGTAGATGGTCGTCTTCCACCAGATATTTGACGAAGGATGTGGAGATAAGAGTGCGTTAAAACCGACTCGCCAGGGGTTCTCCAACTCAAGGGTAATACACATCAGACCAGTGGCCATGGTGACAATGGCAAGAAAAACAGTCCGGGGAATAATTGATTGGAATACTCCCATGCCAAAGACCTGACCCAGGGAGGAAACAATACAGAGCCCGGTGGAAAGACAGGCAAAAAAGACATAGGGGCTGATCAAAATACCCCAGGGTACTTCTCTTGTTGTTCCAAAGGTATGATCATGGCCCACCACCATCGAATGCACCCCAAAAGAGAGGCCAATCGCACTGATAAGAGCCAGTCCCACGAAGATCGGCACCAGGTTTCTGGACGTTGCAGACAATGAATTTGTGTTATGATAAAAGCTCATGGTTCTTTCCTTTTCTTTTGAGCAAGAAAATAATTTCGTTCAAGTAGTTATCCCTCTCAAGGGACCATTGAAATGGCTTCCGACCTGTAAACGTTTCCGTTTGTCGGGGGCAGATTCAGTACCTACGCCTTGGGCGAGCCTCTGCAAACTCTCCTCCTTACGCATTCATGTAAAAAATATTTGGCAAGGTGTCTGTTTCCGGACGAAGTACCCAGAGAACCTTTCCTGGAGCATGGATCAGCTTGTACGCCTCAGTCTCGGGATTGGTTAGATCTCCAAAAACACGGACATTGGCAGGACAGGCTGCGGCGCAGGCCGTAATTTTTCCACCACTTTCTTTAAGTTTGGTATCGTAACAGAAGTTACACTTATCAATGGCCCTTTTCCCCTCATCAAAGTACCTGGCATTGTACGGGCAGGCAGCCATACAGGTCTTGCAGCCAATGCATTTGTCAGGATTCATGCGCACGATACCGGTTGTTTTGTCCTTGTAGGTGGCCTTGGTTGGACAGACACGTACACAAGGGGGGCGATTGCAATGATTGCAAAGGATAGGCATAAAAACACGTTCTCTCTGATCCGGAGCAATGGGGATACTGCGTTCCAGTATGGCGGTTCGATATCCATGGGCAGGGACATGGTTGGTGTTTCGGCATGCCTCCAGACATAGCTCACAATCAATACAATGGCTCTGACGAATGACCATTGTGTAGTGGGGGCTATAAGGGAAATCAGTCATAACCACCTTTCCGCCACGCAAAGCGCCTTGTACCTTATGAGCTGAGGTCAAAGAAAGAATCGATCCACCTAAAAACACACCTGTTATGGAAAGGCCGAATTTGAGAAACCGACGGCGCTCTTTTGAGGGAAGACTCTCCACACCCTCATCATTCAGATTTTCCAGATCTTCTACTTTCATTCTATTTTCTCTCAAAACGTATATTTTTGGGTCAAACCCAGTGCGGGAAGAGTTTGTCAGTCCCCCACCTGTTTGGACACAGGTGGGGGACTGGCGATGTCTTACTTTTTTTATTCCGGCTCATCGTGACACATGTCACAATCCTGTCTGACAATCTTGCCGAATTTTGTTTCATGCTCGTCATCATGACAACGGAAACAGCCATAGCCCTCGTCAGCATTCTGATGCCCCAGGTGCTGACGATAGGTGCCCCAGGTCACCTTCATCTTCGGCCATACATTGTTCAGATACGCCTCCAGAAGGAATGATCCTGAAGCGGTTATCTCTTTTTCGTGCTCAGCGACAAAATCATTGCCGTGACGTTTAGCGACGAGTTCCAGCAGATCTTCGACGATCTTCTCAGTGGCCTCATCCCTGGTTGTGTACTCCATTTTCAAGACAGCGATGCTGTCTTCCCGTATCCCCTCAATCTCAGGATTCAGTTTTTTGGAGTAGAGACCAAAGTCGACGACCTGTTCAAGCTCGTCGTAGACATGGGTAGGGCGATTGTGACAATCGATACAGTCCATGGTCCGCCACTTCAGCTCTACCCCTTCTTCAGGAGTGTCGTCGCCGAGTGTGTATTCCTCTGTAACTCCACCTGGTTTTGTGACTTTTACCTTACCGATTTTTGTCCTTTTTTCATCAAGGGCCTGATACTCCACCTTGATGTCACGACTTACGTGCCAGTGAATTCCCTCAAACTCGTCGGTAACCGGATTGCGGCCGCCAATATGCAGGGCGACCTCCTGGACTTCAGCTTCTGACTGATTGCCATTGGTAAAGCTAATGAATTCCTTCACTTTTTTTCCGTGAAATTTCTCTGGCCAGTGGCAGGATTCACAGGTATCCCGTGCCGGTCTCAGGTGTTCCACCGGTGCAGGAATGGGACGACTGAAATCTCCGTCGATTACAGCCTTTACCTGGCGCAGACCTGATAGTTTGGCCTGAACGTACCAATTGGCGCCGGGACCAATATGACAGGACACACAGGGAACCTTGGCATGCGGTGATCGCTGGTAAGCGGTATATTCGGGGTCCATGACCTCATGACAGACCGCCCCGCAAAAATAGGAAGAGTCTGTAAAATGGTATGCTTCATAGGCCACAAGGATCAGAACTGTGATATTAATGACCGAGAGGACCAGAAACAGGACTATTCCCTTTCTATGATGTTTGTCGGCAAGATCAATTTTCAAATGTTCGGCATTGATCAGGCTGTCCTTAAACCATTTTTTCCGCCTGAAATAGCAGGATGTGGGGATAAGGCAGAGGCCGAATATCATCATTGCCGGGAGAAAGAGGAAGGTGAAAATGGCAAAATAGTGGTTCTCAATCAAACCTGAGAGATGACCAATGAGGCCAATTATTATCAGGGTGATGGAGACAGTGGTCAGGCCCACGCCAAAGAAACCAAGTGGGGTTTTCCAGGTACATCCTAACAATCTTTCCCAGGCTCCTGGCTCTTTCCCCTCTTCTGCCATTGGAATTTCAACTTCTTTCACATCCTCTTCTTTTTGTTCTGAATCCGTCATACATCTCCTCCATGTAGACCTTTCTGGAGAATTTCAGCACTCTTTTCTCCGTTCTCAATGATTTTGTAGAGTATCTGCTTCTGCTCACCACCCACTTTTTCCGCCTCACAGTAATCTGCCAGCAGTTGCGAATAGTTTATGATGCCGTTCAATCTGTTTGTGACTTCATTGACAATTGCAGAAAACTCCGTCTCTCTCCTATTATACGTCAGGCTGTCAGAGCTGTTCTCTTTAGGATTTTGCAGTAATTGATTAAAAGAGGTGATCAAGGCTCTGACTTCCACACTGCTTTTTTCCCCCTCTGCCAGTTCAAGGAGTTTGCCGTTCGGCATGACCTGTTCAGCCTGGGCGGCAAGATCGATTAGAGGTTTGACAGATTTCAGGTAGAGTATGATCAGGGTAGAACAGGTCAAAAAGATGATCAGACCCATGAGTACAAGAGCTCTTTTCTGATATTGCATCACTCTGTTTCTCATTTCACTGACTACGATTCTGTCAAACTGGAGGAACTGCTTATTGATCTGACGGAGCTCATTGATAATCCCCAGAATCAAATCCTCATTGGCAGGATTCTCTGCTAGATTTCTCAGGTCGATTATCACCTGTCCGAGGTCCAGTTCCTGCAAAAAGGAAAATTTGTACTGGCTTGGAATCAAGCGGTGGTCCAGCATGGCTGTATGTCTGCCATGCAGCTGTTCAAACTCCTTTGCAGCGCTCAAGAGCTGTACCGGATTCCGGGATAAGAGACCTTCTGTGGCCTGATCCCGGAGAGTTGCGTAGAGAAAAATGGTGCTTTCACTTTCTTTGACAATAGTACTGTAGTCACTCATCAGAGCGTTCTGACGAAAACCTGTCAGAACAAGTGCTCCAAGTAAGAGGGCAGTGGCCAGAAAGGTTACTCCACTCAGCCTACGCAGCGATCGCATCGACCTCTCCCATGGATTGAGCAACACTGCAATTCTCCTTCACGGTACAGGTCCTGCAGCTCTGTTCCGGGTCTTCTTTGGCAGCCACCTCTTTTTTGATGCTGCACTCAACGATAATATCAAACTCCTCTCCATCCAGAGTTTCCACCTGGAGGAGAATATCAGCAAGATTTTTAAGAAGACACTGCTCATGTTTTAAGATACGAAGTGCTTCATCGTAGCAGCTGGACAGGAGCTCATTTACTTCCTGATCAATAAGTCTTGCCGTATCATGACCCATGGGCAAACGTCCTGCGGCCCCTTCAATAAAACCTCCGCTTTCTGTGGAGTAGGCCTGAGGGCCGAGGGTTTCGCTCATTCCCCATTTGCAGATCATGTCAGTGGCAATCTGAGTGGCAGTGCGAAGATCCCCCTGCGCCCCTGTTGTCTGCTGTTTGAATATCAACTCTTCTGCAGCTCGCCCTCCCATGAGAACAATGATTTTACTGCGGAGATATTCCTTTGAATACGCTGGGTGGTCATTGATTGGTAATTGTTGGGTTTGGCCAAGGGCCATGCCTCTGGGGACAATGGTGATCTTGTGCAGAGGATCGGAGTGCGGGAGTTTTTTGGCCAGGATTCCGTGTCCAGCCTCGTGGTAGGCCAGGATCTCCCGATCTCTGTCACTCATTACCACTCCTTTCCGTTCTACCCCCATGAGGATACGATCACGGGCCTTTTCAAAGTCTTCATTGACGATCTGATCTCTTCCTCTTCTGGCTGCCATCAGAGCGGCCTCATTGACGAGGTTTGCAAGCTCAGCACCTGTAAACCCTGGCGTTGCTTTGGCCAAGGTTTCAAAGTCGACTTCCGGATGTAGTGCAACCTTTCGACCGTGCACCTCCAGAATCTTCATTCTTCCTTTTACATCAGGGGGCAGTATATTGATCTGTCGGTCAAAGCGGCCGGGCCGTTTCAGGGCTGAATCCAGGATGTCCGGCCTGTTTGTGGCTGCCAGCACGACAATGGTGTCTTCTGTATCAAAGCCATCCATTTCAACCAGCAGGGCATTCAGCGTCTGTCCTCTTTCCTCCTGCCCTCCGGCAGAGGCACCACCTGCTCTGCTGGCACCAACCGCATCTATCTCATCAATAAAAACGATGCAGGGAGTATTCTCTTTGGCCTCTTTGAAAAGATCCCTGACCCTTGAGGCTCCGACGCCTACAAACATTTCAACAAAGTCAGAACCACTGAAGCTGTAAAAAGGGACACCTGCCTCACCTGCTACGGCCTTTGCCAGCATGGTTTTACCTGTTCCCGGAGGGCCCTGCAGCAGGATGCCCCTAGGGATGGTTGCACCGATTTTCTTGAAATTGGCAGGATACTTAAGAAAGGAGACAACCTCCTCCAATTCCTCTTTGGCTTCAGGGATTCCGGCAATATCTTTGAAGGTGAGATTGAGCTCTTTCCCACTCAGGCTGACCAGTTTGTCACTGGCGAATTTGGACTCTTCCTTTTTATTACGTTGTAAGGACCACCAGGCTACAATGATCAACGCAACCACGAAGACTGAAATGATGGTTATGTAAATCAGGTTGAATCTGTCTTCTTTGACAATAACGCGAATGTTTTTTCCCTGGACTCTTTCCAGAAATTTACTGACATCCGGTACTGTTGTCACAAAGGTATGATCATCTCGATCAGTGAAGGCAACCCTGTTGCCGGTAAATTCAAGAGTGACAATCTGATCGTTATTTAATCGCTCAATAACTTCGCTGTAGTCCTGGCTTGGATGTCTATGCTCCATAAACCAGAGCAGTGCCATGAACATGGTCAAGATGGAAAAGAGAAAACAGACAAGGAGGTTACGGACAAGAATGGCCATTGTAGTTAAGTCTCCGGGAATGAAAATGTGTATTCAAAAAGACTGTCACCGACAGCACAGTCGTGACAAGTGCGGGCTGAGAGAATGACATAAGAACGTGATAATCGGACAAACCGTTTGTTGACCTGTCCTCTGCAGAACTTGGATTTCAATATGTCTTCCTGAAAAGTATATAAAAACAGCCGGGAGGATGCAAATCCTGCCGGCTGTTTTTATATACTTTCACTCTTTATTTTACCCGTTTCATTCCCATACTGAGACTCTGCGGATATTACATACCACTTACAGCTTTAAACCAACCGCCAACGAGCTGTAGCGGTCCACCTGCCTGAAACATGGCGCTGGCAAGACAGGCCACACTCCAGAGGCCTACCACACCGGCAAAGGCGGCAATGCTTCCAATAACAACCTTATCTACCTCTGTCGAAACAGTGGTTTTTGTATCCTGCTGAACTGTGGTTTTAGTCTGCTGTTTGCTCAATACTGTTTCCTGCATCTTCTTTCCCTCTCTGGTTATTTGTTCAATTCTATTGAATAGCCATGGATGGTTCTGTGTTTACATACCGGCCAGAGCCTTGAAGTAGCCTCCTGCCAGCTGCAGCGGTCCACCTGCTTGAAACATTGCGCTCATGAGACAGGCAACGGACCACAGTCCGACCAGTCCGGTAAAGGCGGCAACACTGACGATTATGACCTTGTCGACCTCTGCTGAAACAGTAGTTTTGGTAGTTGCTTGAATCGCGGCCTGGCTTTGCTGTTTGGTAAGTATTGTATCACTCATGGCATCTCCTTTTATGATTGAAGAAATTAAATTTCTGCTTGTTTTATGTCTTAACTATTGCATACTCTGTGCCAGAATGTGGAATTAAATCACCGGAGGTGGCTGAAGATAATTGTAACGAGCTGTTTTGTTAGGAAAAGGGATGGCGAAGGGAAGTTGTTTCCGCCAGAACACTACAGTGTGGCACCAGTGAAACACTTTTCCCGCCGGTGTCCCAATGGTGTCCCGATAGTGTCCCGCCTGTGTCCCAAAAGTGTCCCATCGCTACACTTTTGGCAATAAAGAATGGGAGTCATTGCCATTTAACTGAAAGGTATGGCTCGTTTTTTTGTTCGGAAGTGGATCAAAGGTGGTGGAGTTGGAATTGGGTGGGAAGAAGAGAAGGGAAAGTGAATCGACCTTTTCAGGGTCTCTCTTCAATCACCTGCCTTATAGTTGTTCCAAAGAGAGAAAATTAAAAATGATTACAATGTAATTTAAGA
>CAYPEU010000063.1:0-17735 GCA_964409855.1 uncultured Desulfocapsa sp. | reverse complement strand
AAGAGGTGTTCAGTTCAAAGATGGAGAACGAATTGAATCTTTAGAGGAAGGCGAGATCAACAGGTATGTCATTTAGCTGGATTTTCTCAAACACCAGATTTGACTATAGCTCCTGAATCATTGACAATGGTTATTGTTTCTTAATTGTACGCCTCTTGCCAAGTTAGTCAAGAAAAGAGAGTAGAATTCTTAACGGTTCAATGATGTGAAAACTATAAACATTCTTTGTATTCCTGTTGGAACAACTATAAGCTTGGCTTAGTTGCCACCGGCGAGGGAGCGTAAATTGAAACTTGAAACAGGTTGATACCAGTTGTATGGAAGGATGAAAGCTCTTGCCGATTTTTCCGGAAAAAATCGACAAGATGCGGTATAAAAGAGGTGAAGAGTGGATGTGCAGGAAAATCCACATTTGGCTGCGGGTAATCAGAACTACCCATGAAAGAGAGAGGAGCGAGAGATGAAAGTAGTTGCCTTTAGCGGAAGTGCCAGAAAAGATGGGAATACCGCCCTGTTGTTGAAAACTACCCTGGCAGAGCTTGAGACCGCAGGGATAGAAACTGAGCTGGTGCAGCTGGCCGGCAAGGAGATTCGTGGCTGCATTGCCTGTTATAAGTGTTTTGAGAGAAAAGATGGCAGGTGTGCTGTGGAAAAAGATATTGCCAATGAATGTCTTGAAAAGATGAAGGGGGCAGATGCTATTCTTCTTGGCTCACCCACCTATTTTGCCGATGTTTCTACTGAGATGAAGGCCTTGATGGATCGTTGCGGAATGGTCAGTCGAGCCAACAACGACCTCTTTAAACGAAAACTTGGGGCTGCGGTTGTAGCTGCACGTCGAGCAGGGGCCATGCATGTCTTCGATACCATGAATCACTTCTTCCTTATTGGCCAGATGATCGTGGTTGGTTCCGACTATTGGAATATAGGAATGGGTCGGGAAAAGGAAGAGGTGGCCAAGGATGAAGAGGGCATGAATACCATGAAGGTTCTGGGGCAGAATATGGCCTGGGCCATGGAAAAGATACGGGCTTAGGAGTCGTCTGGTGAGCAGCGAAGAGAGGCAGGTAACTATCCTGGTGGTGGATGACGAGCAGGTGCACCGCTATATGCTCTGTTCCATGTTTAAGGAGTGGGGCTGGAAGTGTATAGAGGCCGACGATGGTCGTACGGCTGTGGAGGCTGTGGAAAAGTTTGTCTACGATGCAGTACTGATGGATGTGCGTATGGCCAGGATGGACGGGATGGAGGCCTTTAACCGCATCCACGCTGCTCATCCGGCCCTGCCGGTGATTATCATGACAGCATACTCTTCAGTGGATGCAGCAGTGGAGGCCATCAAGCACGGGGCCCATGACTATCTCACCAAGCCTCTGGATTTTGACCGATTGCGGCTGACCCTGGAGCGCGCCGTGGACCGGAGGCAGGTGGAAGAGAAGAAGCGGGAAACGAAAAAAGTGACCTCTGTTCCAACGCCTTCTGCCATTATCGGCAATTCTCCTCCCATGCAGGAATTGCTGGAGATGATATCCTACGTGGCTCCCACTGAGGCAACTGTCCTCATCACTGGCGAGTCTGGTACTGGCAAGGAGCTGGTGGCAGCTGAACTGCATAAAAACAGTGAACGCGGTGATGGACCTTTTATCCGGGTCAACTGTGCAGCCCTTGCCGAAAGCCTCCTCGAATCTGAGCTCTTTGGGCACGAAAAGGGGGCCTTTACCGGCGCTGATCGGCTGCGGGAGGGCAAGTTTGTCCAGGCCGCCGGTGGTACCCTGTTTCTGGATGAAATAGGGGAAACCAGTCAGGCCATGCAGGTCAAGATGTTGCGGGTGCTTCAGGAGCATGAACTGCAGCGAGTGGGTGGCGAAGAGACCATCCGCACCGATGCCAGGATTATTGCTGCCACGAACCGCGATCTGGAAGAGGAGGTGCGGGCCGGAAATTTTCGCGAAGATCTCTATTATCGGCTCAATGTGGTGACCGTAGCCGTGCCTCCTCTCCGTGAGCGCGGCGAGGATGTTATGCTTCTCGTGAATCACTTTGTCCGCAAATTTTCCGAGAAAAACAGGCGGGTGGTGGCCGGGATAACACCTGAGTGCATGGAACTGCTCATTGCCTACCATTGGCCCGGGAACGTACGGGAGCTGGAAAATGCCATTGAACGAGGTGTGATCCTCATGCGGGGAGAACATCTCACCGAGAAAAATCTGCCACTGCCCATCCAGAAACAGGGGCAGAAGGCTCAGGAGAAGACAAGCCAGCCTGCTTCTCTGCAGGAAGTGGAAAAAGATCTTATTCTGAAGACCTTGGAAGAGACCGGCGGGAATAAGAGTGAGGCTGCCAGGAGGCTGGGCATTACCCGCAAGACTTTGCAGAATAAACTGCACAAGTATGAAGAGGTATGATGATGTTGAAAAAAATCTTCACCTCTTTCGCTGTTGCAAATTTTCAATCACTGCGACCTCCTGTATGTAGGACTCATTTCTTTCAGTTTGTACCCAAAAGCTGTGGAAACACGCTTTGCAGAGGGAGCTTTTTTCTCAGCCATTGTTGAGTGCTCTCTTTGCAGGTGTCTCAATTATGACAATGCAGTGACAGTTGGTCGCGTCAGTTGACTATGCCAGGTGGCTGTGGTAATGGCTAGAGGCTGGAGGTTCTAATGTGAGGGCAGAACACCATCTTGTTGTTCTTTTTTCTTCACCATTCCACCTTCAGCATGCTCAACCTGAATAGTGAGTGGTTAGCCCATTATGGACAGGCACTGGTTGGTCACTCATCCTGCTGCTGCGGCCAGACAGGATCATTCAGTTATCAAAATAACGTTTATAGAAGAGAGGGAGCGATTCAATGAGGACAGATATCGTCCATATTGGTGCTGGAGAATTGACATACGAGATTCGTAATATTGTGAATGTCGGCATGAAATTACAGAAACTTGGCCTGAGCACCAACTGGGAAAATATAGGTGATCCCATTGCCAAGGGAGAGGAGATTCCCCTGTGGTTGAAGGAGATCGTCTCCGATGCGGTTATGCAGGACACTACCTATGGCTACTGTCCCACCAAGGGCGTGTTGGCCACCCGTGAGTTTATTGCTGCCGAAACCAATAAACGGGGCGGGGTGCAGATCGGCACCGAGGATATTATCTTTTTCAACGGATTGGGTGATGCCATTTCCAAGATCTTTGGTTTTCTGCGCCGAACTGCCCGGGTCCTGGTGCCGACTCCCAGTTATACCACCCATTCCTCTGCCGAAGCTGCCCATGCCGGGGACAAGCCCTTGACTTACATCCTTGATCCCAACCATCTCTGGTATCCGGATCTGGATGACCTGGAAAAGTCCATTAAGTACAATCCTGCTGTGGCCGGTATCCTCATTATCAATCCTGATAATCCCACTGGTGCGGTCTACCCCACCTCTGTCCTGGAGGCCATTGTCGAGCTTGCCCGCAGGTATGACCTGTTCATCATCTGTGATGAGGTGTATCACCACATCGTCTACAACGGCACCTCCACCTCACCCCTTTCGGATGTGATCGGCGATGTGCCGGCCATTGCCATGCGCGGCGTTTCCAAGGAGATGCCCTGGCCCGGCTCCCGCTGCGGGTGGATAGAGGTGTATAATGGTGATAAAGATCCCATGTTTGCCAAGTATATTCAGTCCATCCTCAATGCCAAGATGGTGGAGGTCTGTTCCACTACCCTGCCGCAGACGGTCTATCCCAGGGTGGTGCAGCATCCAAAATATCAGGGTTATCTTGAAGAGCGAATCGCGCGTTATGAGAAGTTCTCCAATATTGCCTATGACTGTCTCAAAGATGTAAAAGGGGTACTGGTAAATCGTCCGAACGGGGCGTTCTACATGAGTGTCTGCTTTGAAGATGGGGCCCTTACACATGCTCAGAGTCTGCCCATTGAGAATGCTGAGGTGAGGAAAATGGTTGAATCCCTGGTGGCCCCTCCCGGAACCTCGGTGGATAAACGCTTTGTCTATTATCTCCTGGGAGCAACCGGTGTCTGCGTGGTTCCCCTGACTTCTTTTGCCACAGATCTCCAGGGCTTCAGAATAACTCTGCTCGAACGTGACGAAGAGCAGTTTCGCAAGATCTTTGAGACTATTGCTACATCTATAAAGCAGTATTTGACGAGTTAGATTGTGTCTGTTGCTAAGGTTTCTTACACATCTCCTTATTGGAAAGATGCTGCACAGGGGGTGCTGTCATAGCACTTGTCAGCGGCAATACAGGTGGACTGAAAAAGAACCAGCTGAAACAGCTGGAGCGTCTGGCCGGAAAGCGGGGAAGCAGGGATCAGGTGATCGGTCCGGAAATGGCCCGTGCCCTCTGCCAGCTCTCATTTGAGCTCAATCGACAGATAGGAATTCTCCTCCAGCGCTCTGGCAAGGTGGAGGCAGTAATTGTCGGTGACTATAGAGGAATCATGATCCCTCAACTGTCCCACATCCGTAGCCGGGGGCGTCTCAAGGGATTGCGCCTAGTCCATACCCACCTGGCCGGAGAGGACATCAGTGACGAGGACTTGATGGATCTCCTCTTTCTTCGCCTCGACCTGTTGTCTGTACTACAGGTTACCGATCAGGGGCTTCCGGAACGCCTCTATTCAGTTCACCTGCTTCCCGATTCCCGCAATGGGAAAAACTGGGCCTTTCTCCCTCCTGTACATCCTGCCAATCAGCGGGATTCTTTTGAAGAGTTTATTCATGCCCTGGAAGGGGAATTTACCCGTAAAGACAGGGGGGCAAAGATAGAGAGTGGAGAAGATCGGGCTATCCTGGTTTCTGTTTCCACACAGTCGCGGATTCGTGCCGAAGAGTCTCTCAAAGAACTGGTGGAACTGGCTCGCTCCGATAAGGTGGTGGTGCTAAAGAAAGTACTGCAGCGGCGGCGCAAGGTGAATCCCCGTTTTATCCTGGGCAAGGGCAAGCTTGCCGACATCATGATCCAGGCCCTGCAGCTGAATGCCAATCTCCTGATTTTTGATCAGGAACTCAACCCTTCTCAGATCCGTTCCATTACCGATTATACTGAGATGCGGGTTATTGACAGGACCCAGCTGATTCTTGATATATTTGCCCATCGGGCCTTGAGCAGGGAAGGAAAGCTGCAGGTGGAGATGGCGCAGCTGAAATACATGCTGCCCAGACTCTCTTCCCGTGATGATGCGCTTTCACGTCTGACCGGGGGCATCGGGGCCAGGGGGCCGGGAGAAACAAAGCTTGAGATCGACAGGCGCCGAATCAATGACCGTTTGGCGAGACTGGGGCGGGAACTCAAAAATGTGAGTCGAGAACGGTATCGACGTCGATCCCGGCGCAGGAAAAAAGAGCTGCCGGTCCTCTCCCTGGTCGGGTATACCAATGCCGGAAAATCCACCCTGCTCAACACGCTCACTCAAAGTGATATTGTGGCAGAAGATAAGCTCTTTGCAACTCTTGATCCAACCAGTCGTCGCCTTCGTTTTCCCCGGGATATGGAGGTGCTAATTACCGATACCGTCGGCTTTATCCGTCATCTGCCAGCCGATCTTCTCCAGGCATTCTCGGCCACTCTGGAAGAACTGGAGGAGGCGGATCTTCTGGTTCATGTTATCGATCTTTCCAATCCCTGTTTTCGGGAGCAGGTGCAAGTGGTGGAGGATCTGCTCCGGGAGCTTGATCTGAGTGCAATTCCCTGTCTGAAGCTCTTCAACAAGGTAGACAAGGTGAGCGATGGCGAGATGTTGCTGGCTGAGGCTGCGCGGGAAGGGATTGTGATCAGTGCCCTGGATCGGGAAACCCTGGCGCCGTTTCTGGAAAAAGCACAGGAGATGATGGGGAAAATTTTATAAGAGCTTTACTCAAAAACAACTATGGAGAGATGGGCTATGTTTTTGCCAAGGTCACACTTCGGGCATCGGATTGAAGCTGTGTCATTGGTCGTTACAAATGCCTTTTGAACATCCATACCGTATTCTTGGTTTAAAGGGAGGGCAGTTTTGAGGAGTTAATCGTAAATAATCGCTGTATACCGTTCCAGGATCTCCTCGGTTTCCCGGTCCAGGTCACTGGCCACCTCGTGGATCTGGTATTCACGTTTGCAGCCGGTACAGCGCATGCGAATGCGTCGGCATTGACGGAGAACTTCGAGTTTTTCATTACAGTTGCGACATTTCATAGGAGTGGCTGCTAATAGTTTGTGGGGAATAGATCAATTTGCTGAGCTCGTCTTGTTCTGTCTGGTGCATCTATAATCACACTCTGTGAGTCAGACAGAACAGACGAACGGAGTGTCTCGATGCACTCGTTTACTTGGTTGGGGTACGGGGGAACTCTTCTGTCAGCTGAGCAGTTGTTCGCGGGTAAAAATGGACTCGAGTTTGTACCCGGCTTTGGCAAGAACATCGGTGCCCCCTTCCTGGCGTTCGACAACGGTAATAACAACTCCAACCTTGAACCCTTCGGCTTCGACCCGCTCGATCACCTTGAGCAGCGTGCCGCCGGTGGTAACCACGTCTTCGAGCAAGGCTACTCGACATCCCGGAGCCATGTTGCTCATTCCCTCTATATAGTTGCCAGTCCCATGACCTTTGGCTTCTTTCCTGACAATAAAGGCTGGTATCGGGCACTTTTCCAGATGGCTGACAATGGAAACCGCTGTGACCAGAGGGTCGGCACCCAAAGTCATGCCGCCGACTGCATCGATGGGCTCTTCGTTTTTATTAATGACTTCCAGAATCAGCTTGCCGCAAAGATAGGCCCCTTCAGCTGAGAGTATGGTCTGTTTTCCATCAATATAGAAGTCTGAGGTCTTCCCTGAGGTGAGGGTGAAGGTGCCTTTCCGGTAGGATTTTTCCAGGAGAATTTCTTTCAGTCGTTGTCTGTCATTCATGATTGCTCAGTAGGGTAGTGGTGAGTATTAACGCTGTCTCCGGCAAATCTGCAAAAGGTTCCGGTAAAAGCTGGCGCATTTGATTGTTGTGTGAATTTACCTGTTTTTGCCAAAGGAACAAAGAAAAAACTCGCAATAATGAAAAATGGCATGTTATCCTGAACAATTGACCATCAGCCAATGGTTGAGAGAGGAAATAAGCCAATAGGGAAGGAGTAAGGAGTCTATATGTGTGGGATTGTAGGGTATGTGGGGAATAGACGGGTTGTGCCCGTGGTGTTGGAGGGCTTGAAACGCCTGGAATACCGAGGTTATGATTCCGCTGGTATTGTCTATTTTCAAGATGGAGTGCTGAAAAAACATCGTAGTGAAGGAAAGCTTAAGAATTTGGAAAATATCATTGATGATGCCATTGGGGCGTCTTCTCATATCGGTCTGGGCCATACCCGCTGGGCAACCCATGGCGCTCCTACCACTGAAAATGCCCATCCACATACTGACTGCAGCGGTGAGCTGGTTGTTGTCCATAACGGCATCATTGAAAATTATCATTCCCTGCGCAATGAACTGAAAGACAAGGGCCATATCTTTGCCTCTGAAACCGATACCGAGGTCCTGGCCCATCTCATTGAAGAGTATCTCGATGGAGATCTTCGCGCAGCTGTAACAAAAGCCTTGGCCCGGGTGAAAGGTTCTTATGCCCTGGGTGTTCTCTGGACCGGGATGCCTGATACCCTGATTGCCGTCCGTAATCATAGTCCTCTGGTCTTGGGTGTTCATGATAAGGAAGGCGCCTTCCTGGCATCAGATATTCCGCCTCTGCTTCCCTATACCGATCAGGTTCTCTTTCTCGATGATCAGGAGCTGGCCGTCCTTCGAGCCGATAGCCACACCATTTATTCTTTGCAAAGTGGGAAAGAGGTGGAAAAAGAGGTGAAGACCATTGCCTGGAATTCGGCCATGGCCGAGAAGGGGGGGTATAAGCACTTCATGCTCAAGGAGATTTTTGAGCAGCCCCAGGCCATCATCGACACGGTGAGCGGTCGTATTAATCTTGAGACCGGGACTGTTGATCTGCCTGAAATGAATCTCAGTGATGAGGAACTGGCCGGTATCGAACGTATCTTTCTTGTGGCCTGCGGCACCTCCTGGCATGCCGCCCTGGTTGCCAAGTACTGGATTGAGCGCTGGGCAGGAATCCCGGTGGAGGTGGACATCGCCTCAGAGTTTCGCTACCGGAGACTGCTGATCAACGACCGTGTCCTCACCATTTCCATTTCCCAGTCCGGAGAAACCGCTGATACCCTGGCCGGAATCAGGCTGGCCAAGGAGCTTGGCTCCAAGATCGTCACTATCTGTAATGTGGTGGGCTCCACCATGACCCGCGAGGCTCATGGTACGGTCTATACCCATGCCGGGCCGGAGATCAGTGTGGCCTCAACCAAGGCCTTTACCTCGCAGCTGGCAGCACTGTTGCTCTTCACCCTTTTCCTGGCGGAAAAGCGGGGAACCATGTCTACCGACAAGCGTTTGCTGCTGGGGAAGGAGTTGATCAATCTCGCAGGTATCATTGAAGAGGAACTCCCTGTCCTGCAGGCTGAAATCCGGGAGCTGATCGAGAACTATTATGACAGTCGTGACTTCCTCTTTGTGGGCAGGGGGCTCAATTTTCCCATTGCCCTGGAAGGGGCATTGAAACTGAAGGAAATCTCCTATATCCATGCCGAAGGCTATGCCTCGGGTGAGTTGAAACATGGTCCCATAGCCCTCATTGATAAGGATATGCCCATCCTGGCCCTGACTCCCAGGGACGCTGTCTATCAGAAATCCATATCCAATGTGGAGGAGATCAAGGCCAGGCAGGGACGTCTTATACTGATCGGCACCAAAGGCGATACCCATTTGAAGACCATAACCGACGATGTCATCTACCTCCCAGCAGTGCATGAGGAGCTGAATCCCATTCTCTATACCATCCCGGCCCAGCTCCTCTCTTACGAGATCGCCAGCAGGCGTGGTTGTGATGTGGATCAGCCGCGAAATCTGGCCAAAAGTGTGACAGTGGAATAATGATCTCTATCGGACTGGAAAATCTGGCAGCTTCTGGCCTTTCACTGAAGAATAAACGACTGGGGCTTCTCTGTAACCAGGCCTCCACTGACCGTAGTCTGCGTCATAGCAGGGATGTCCTGCGCAATCTCTATGGTGATGGGCTTACCTGTCTGTTTTCTCCCCAGCACGGGTTTTTTTCCGAAAAGCAGGACAACATGATCGAATCGGATCATGGCAAAGATCCTGTGAGCGGTCTGCCTGTCTTCAGCCTCTACGGTGAGACCAGGAGGCCGGATGCAGCCATGTTCGACCATCTTGATCTCCTTCTCATCGACATCGTGGATGTGGGGACCCGGGTCTACACCTTTCTCTACACCATGGCCTATTGTCTGGAAACAGCAGCAGAGCACGATAAGCAGGTGGTGGTCCTGGACAGACCTAACCCGGTGAATGGTGTGGCTGTGGAGGGCAATGTTCTGCAACCAGACTGTACTTCTTTTGTTGGGCTTTATCCCATTCCCATGCGCCACGGCATGACATTTGGAGAGCTGGCCCTTTTTATCAATAAAGAGTTTCAGATCGGGGCTGATCTGCAGGTGATTCCCATGCAGGGCTGGAAGCGGTCCATGCTCTTTCGCGACACCGGGTTTCCCTGGGTCTCACCCTCGCCCAATATGCCCACTCCCGAGACCGCCCTGGTCTATCCCGGTCAGGTGATCTGGGAAGGGAGCAACTGCTCCGAGGGGCGGGGCACAACCCTGCCCTTTGAACTGGTGGGCGCTCCGTTCTGGCAGCATGGCCCCATACTGGAGCGGCTGGCCGCAATCGAATTACCTGGCTGTTGCTTCAGACCTCTCCTCTTTCAGCCCACCTCCGGCAAGTGGGCGGAGCAGCCCTGTCTCGGATTCCAGCTCCATGTGACCGATTCGTCTGCTTTTCTCCCTTACCGCACCAGTCTGGCCCTGCTCCAGGCCGTGATGCAGTGCTGGCCAGAGGAGTTCGCCTATAAAGAACCTCCCTATGAATATGAGTTTGAACGTCTGCCCATGGATCTCATTCTAGGGGATAGCAACCTGCGTAAGGAACTGGAGGAAGGCTGTTCTATTGTGGACTTGGAGCGGGCATGGCAGCCGGGATTGGATCATTTCCAGGCACGGCGAGAAGCGTACCTGTTGTATGAGTAGGAGATGAACAGCAGCATGTTAAACTGCAAAATCTATTCCTTCTGCGGTTCGATATTTCCTGTTCGAGAGTGAATCTTTTCTTTTCCCATGAGAGTGAGTCCTAAACAAAAGAGGATAATGTGAGCGAAAAAAGTTTCAGCCTCCAAGAGTTGGCAAGGTTTGTAGAGGGAGCAGTCGCTGGCGACAGCAAGGTGCAGATCAGCAACTTTGCTCCTCTGGAAACAGCAGCCACTGGTGATATCAGTTTTCTGGTCAAGGCCGGAAAGGCCGGTGTGCTTTCTGATTTTAAAGGGAGTGCGGTTATTGTGCCCATGGCCGTGGAAGAGGCTGATGTTCCTCTTATCCGGGTAAACGATCCCTACCTGGCCTCTGCCCGTATCCATACCCTGCTGCTGGAAAAACCCTTTCAGGCCCAAGGGGTCCATGAGCGGGCCTGCGTAGGAAAAGAGACAAGCATCCCGGAACAGATCACTGTAGCTCCTCTGGCTTCCATTGGTGAGCGAGTGAGGCTGGGTGAACGGGTGAGCATCGGAGCAGGAGTTGTGGTGGGTGATGATGTGGAGATCGGCGACGACACTATCCTCAAGGCAAATGTGACCATCGCAGACGGCTCTGTCATCGGAAAGCGGGTGACTATTCATTCGGGGACTGTTGTCGGCAGTGATGGATATGGCTATGCTACCGACAGTAGAGGTTTTCATACCAAGCGTCCCCAGGTGGGGATAGTCCGCATCGACGATGACGTGGAGATCGGCGCCAATGCTTGTGTGGACAGGGCTGCTTATGGAGTGACCTGGATAAAATCCGGGGTCAAGATTGACAATCTGGTCCAGGTGGCGCATAACGTGGAGATTGGTGAAAACAGCCTGATCGTCTCCCAGGTGGGGATCTCGGGATCCACCACCCTTGGCCGCAACGTGGTTCTTGGCGGCCAGGTCGGGGTTACCGGCCACATCACCCTTGGAGATGGTGTGATGGTGGGAGCACAAGGCGGAGTCCATAACAACCAGAAGGCAGGAGCCAAGATCGGAGGGTCTCCTGCACTTCCCATGAAGAAATATCTGCGGGCTGCCATTCAATATGGCAAACTGCCTGAAATGGGCCGTGAGCTGAGAAAGTTGAAGAAAGAAGTGGCTGAATTAACGGCCGGAAAAGAATAACAGTTTCCAGGAGAAAAAGATGAGTGATGCAATAGTGCCTGAAAATATAGATATTCTAGAGATATTACGTCTGTTACCGCACAGATACCCTTTTATCTTGATTGATAGAGTTCTTT
The DNA here is from genome assembly GCA_964409855.1 of uncultured Desulfocapsa sp. Classification (GTDB taxonomy): domain Bacteria; phylum Desulfobacterota; class Desulfobulbia; order Desulfobulbales; family Desulfocapsaceae; genus Desulfocapsa. The sequence goes on along the minus strand of CAYPEU010000063.1, from coordinate 6,337 downwards.
CTGTCGTCAAGGATGAAGAGGCGGTTGCCCTGAAAAATGTGACCATCAACGAGCCTTTTTTTCAGGGGCATTTTCCTGAGAAACCTGTCATGCCGGGAGTGTTGATGCTGGAGGGAATGGCCCAGGCTGGAGGGATCCTGGCCTATTCTTCTAAACCGGAAAATGTAGGCGTCAAGCTTCTCTATTTTGCCGGTATCGACAAGGCCCGTTTTCGTCGTCCAGTGGGGCCCGGTGATCAGTTGATCTATAAAGTACAGCTTCTGAAACAGAAGCGCGGAATCTTGAAACTGGCAGGAGCGGCCTATGTTGACGAGAAGCTGGTTGCCGAAGCAGAGTTGATGGCTTCCTTCGGCTAGGAAAATAAACATTGCACCGACAGGCAATACCCGGTAAGGAATGCGACCTGCACAAGAAATGCCCTTGCCAGACCAATTGACAAGAGCTGTACTCTCCACACCATTTCAGGTATCCAGAAAAGAATGACTATACATCCCACAGCAGTAATTTCCGAGAAGGCCGACCTGCACCCTAGCGTAACAGTCGGTCCTTTTACCGTAATTGAGGAGGGCGTGAAGGTCGGAGCCGGGAGCACCATAGCCTCCCATGCCATGCTTTCCGGGCCGACCACCATTGGTGAGAATAACGAGATCGGTTCTTTTACCACCATTGGAGGTGCTCCCCAGGATCTTGGCTATAAGGGAGAGCCCACAGAGTTGATTATCGGTGACGGAAACCTGATTCGTGAATATGTTTCCATCCATCGAGGGACCCCCAAGGGTGCAGGTCGGACGCTGGTTGGCAGTCACAATATGTTCATGGCCTATTCCCATGTGGCCCATGACTGCATAATCGGGGATCATGTGATCATGGCCAATGTGGCGACCCTTGGAGGACATGTGGAAGTGGGCGATCGGGCCACTATCAGCGGCCTGGTGGCGGTTCACCAGTTTTGTCGGGTCGGTTCGCTCTCTTATCTCGGCGGGGTGTCTGGGGTGAGTCTGGATGTGCCGCCCTACACCATGGTCACCGGCACCAGGGGGAATATGCGGGTGTCTGGCTTAAATAAGGTGGGGATGCGACGAAACGGGTTCAGCCGCGAGGAGATCTCCCAACTTGACACCGCCTTTCGCATCCTCTTTCGATCTCCTGAGCTTCTTCATAAAGAGGCTATTGGAAAGATTGAGCGGGAGATCACTGGATCTGAGTCTGTGGATGAGTTGCTTCGCTTTCTGAAAACTTCCAAACGCGGTGTGGTCACCCGCGCCTCCAGCCACTGAGCCCTATGACGGTTGATCCGGCAAAGATAGGGATTATCTCCGGCAGTGGTCAATTTCCACTCCTCTTTATCGAGGCCGCGCATGCGGCAGGCCGAAAAGTTGTCCTGGTTGCCCACCGCAATGAGACCTCCAAGGAAGTAGGGGACGCTGCTGACGAGGTGCTGTGGGTGAAACTGGGTCAGTTGGGCAAGATGATCAAGTTTTTTCACCAGCAGGGCGTGGGGGAGGCCGTGTTTGTCGGGGCCATCACCAAGACCAGAATCTTTCGTGATATTCTTCCTGATTTGAAGGGCATGTCCCTCTGGAACAAGATCGACACCAAGCAGGATGATGCCATCCTCCGGGCCGTGGCCGGGGCCCTTGAAAAAGAGGGAATTAAGGTTTTGGAGTCCACTCTCTACCTGCGTCACCTTCTCTTTCCCCACGGCGTCCTGACCCGGAAAAAACCAGATAACAAGCAATGTCTGGATATTGAGTTTGGCTGGAAAAATGCCAGGGCCATCGGGGCTATGGATATTGGTCAATGCGTGGTGGTACGTAACCGCTCGGTGGTGGCAGTGGAGGCCATTGAGGGAACCGATGCAACCATTGTCCGGGGCGGTGCCCTGGCAAAGGAAAACGCAGTGGTGGTGAAGGTGAAGAAACCCAATCAGGATTTTCGATTCGATCTCCCAGCCACCGGGATCAAGACCATCGAGAGCCTGGCAAGTGTTAACGGGGCGGTCCTGGCTGTTGAGGCGGGACAATCCCTCATCTTTGACCAGGAGGCCATGGTAAGGGCAGCTGATGAAGCTGGTATCGTGGTGGTCGGGGTCAAAGAACTTTCTGACGGCAGCCTGGATTTTTAAATACCTTTACTCATTATTCTGCCTCCGGTCACTTTACCGGAACAGTTCCTTTCTTTTTTCGGATAGATACCCATGCAGGCCATGATCCTTGCTGCCGGTTTCGGCACCCGTCTACTCCCCTATACCAAGATCTGTCCCAAGCCCCTTTTTCCTCTCCTTAACGAGCCTCTTCTGCTCCTGACTGTCCGTCGACTGCAGGCTGCAGGGTTTGATCACATCATTGTCAACTGCCATTATCTGAGGGAACAGATAGTCTCAGCTCTCGATGGAATGGACGGGGTACTGGTCCAGGAGGAAGAGGTTGTGCTCGGTACAGGCGGCGGCTTACGCATGGCCCTGCCCATGATGCGGAACGAACCCCTGCTGGTGACCAACGGTGATATCTACCACACGGTGGATTACCGGGATCTCTACCGTGCCCATAAACCGGATCGGGCGGTGGTGACCATGGCCATGCATGACTATCCCCGTTTTAATACAGTCACTGTCCAGGGGGGGCAGGTTATTGGCTTTGGCGGTCGGGGAAGCGATGACCTGCTGGCCTTTACCGGTCTCCATGTTTTGGATCCCGAGGTCCTGGAAAAGATTCCATTAAACCAGGAGTACTCCATCATCGATCGTTATCGTGATTATCTGCAGGGGGGTGGGATTATCCAGGGGGTACGTGTGGATGGCTGTTCCTGGACTGACATGGGAACGGTGGCCGATTACCTGGCCCTGCACGGTAAACTGTTACAGCAGGACATTCCTCTCTGGAATGAGTTCTCTGCTGTCTTGGAGACCCCTTTTCTGGTGAGTGACAAGGCATTGATAGGAGAGATGGCCGATTTGCAGGATTGGGCCTGTATTGGTGGTGCTCAACTGGAGAAAAATGTAACCCTGCATCGCTGTGTGGTCTGGGACGGAGCACAGGTGGCTGAGGGGCAGGAGTATTGGGATAGTCTCCTGGTTCCGGCAGCAGTTTGATAAATAGCAGAAGAAAACAAATTGCTAGTTGAGCTATCAGGAATGTGATACATTCACCTAACTCCGCTTCCGCCGCAGGAGATGAAGCTGTGAGTCCAAGGGGGATTGTTAATCGGCTGTTGTATCCCTACCCACAAAAAAGAGTGAGTTCTCAATAACTGGTGGTCATTTTCTCGATGCCCGCATGCTGTCAGCGGGAGTCTAGAGTATGGTGTGTTTGTTGAAGTGACTCCAATTATTGAGAAATTATCCCCAAAAAACCTCCATTCCCATGCCAGAACAAGATACTCCTTTGGTCATTGATGCCCTGTTCAAGACCTTTACCGCAGCCTCATCTGACATCATTCATCTGAATGATGAAGAGGGGAGAATTATTTTTGCGAACCAGGCCAGTGAAGATCTGCTTGGCTACAGCGATGCCGAGCTTTTGCAGAAACCAGCGACCTCACTTATCCATCCTGATAATTTGGATGTTATCAAGGAGGATATGCAGGAGATTTCTGAAAAAAACGCTCCCCCACCTCGAGAGATCCGGCTGCGTAAGAAGGACGGTGATTACCTTGATGTTGAAGTGCAGGGCTTTCTGGTCCCCTCAGCACAGGGTCGGTTTGTGGGGGCAATTATTCGTGATATCAGTGGTCGCAAGGCTATGGAAGAAAAGAGAATCCAGTTTACTGATTCTGTCTTGCAGAGCCAGCTCTTTACTACGCTGGATGGTATCCTGGTTGTGGCCCCTGATAATAAAATCCTCCTTACCAACAAGCAATTTCATAAAATGTGGCGAATTGATCCGCACGTTGCGGCACTGCATGATGACGCAATACAGATCAAGACCGTCCTTAATCAACTGGTAGATCCAGACGCCTTTCTTGCCCACGTCCAACATCTGTATGCACATCCTGAGGAAACAAGCCTCGATGTTATTTATTTAAAGGATGATCGTTGTTTTGAACGCTACTCTTCGCCACTGTATAGTACCGGTAAGGAGATTCTGGGCCGTATCTGGTATTTTCGAGATATCACCCAGGCGAAGCAGCAGGAGGAGGAGAGGCTGACCATGAAAAAGCTGGAGTCAGTGGGGATCCTGGCAGGCGGTATTGCCCATGATTTCAGTAACCTTCTCTCCGCCATTCTGGGCAATGTTGAGCTTTCAACATTTTATGTCCCTAAAGAAAACAAGGCCGTAGGCTTGTTGAAAGCTGCAAAAAAGGCCTGCCTGCATGCCCATGTCCTTACCCAGCAACTGATCACCTTTTCCAAAGGCGGGGCTCCTGTAAAGAAAAGGGAACGGTTAGAAAAAATTATCCGGGACAGCTGTGAACAGGCCCTGCAACAATCCGATGTGAAATGTCATTTCTCCATTGCTGATGAGTTGTGGCCAGTTGAATGCGATAGAGGTCAGATCAGTCAGGTGGTCCAAAACCTGATAGTCAACGCCAGCCAGGCCATGCCCGAAGGGGGCGTTGTCGATATCAGTTGCACAAACATACATTGTCCCGGAAACAGTACGCTGGTGGAGGGTGACTATCTGCAGCTCATAGTTGCAGACCACGGTATTGGCATCCCTGCTCAGAATATTGGCAACATCTTTGACCCCTATTTCACCACCAGGGATATGGGGACAGATAAGGGCACCGGCCTTGGTCTGACCATTGTCCATTCCATCATAGGCAAACATGACGGGACCATTGACGTGGAATCAGTGGAAGGGGAGGGGACGACCTTCACCATCCTGCTCCCTGCCGACAAAGAGAAAGGTGAAGGCTTTGCAGAAAATGAGTTGAACTGACAACGGGTTAAACACGCTTTGTTTTGGGGGGAGTGACAATGGACTGAACGGAGTCGGCAAGTCCGTTTTCACCATGAGTGGAAAAGACCTGGTACAGTTCCATGATGGAGGCCTGGGCAAAGACGTAATTGCGTAGCTGATTGAATTTTCTGGTCTTGAGTTCGTCCTGCTTGAGACCATAAGAGGTAAGGGCAATCTTTTCCATCTCCGGGATAATCCATTTTGCCGCCGGTGCCGAAATAACCCAGTCATGATCAGCCAGGTGGCAGACAAAATTTTCCATCCGTCTGGGTTGGGGAAGTGTTTGCCCATCAGCTGCAAGGAGCTTGTGTCTGATCGGATCCTTACCCGCAAGAATCGCAGCAACTGTCAGCCAGGCCACTGGCTTTTTCTCCTCTTTAGCGAAACCTGGATGTTCATGGGCACAGGCCTGGGCGACACAGATCTCCACCGGCAGGCCGCGGACAACGGACTCGGCAACTGAATAGGTGTGATGTTCGCCGGTGCCGGCCAGATGCAGTTCGCTACGTGATTCACCGCTGTCAGCCCACTGAAGGACCCAGGGCTTGGTGAGGTCGTGCAGAAGCTCCGCAGCCAGTGCAATGTCACGGTCAAGGATACAGCCGTATACCTGGCTGTAATTATCACAGAGTGACGTGGCTATTCTGCTGTTAAAGGCAACGTGGGTGGCCAGACCTCCTGGATAGGAGTGATGCCCACTGTATCCGCTGCCCGGTGCTGCGTAAAAGGGGAAGGGGGATTTGTCCTTCTCTTTGAGCGGAGGCAGGAAGGCGTCAAAGGCGATCTCCTTGATGAACCCCTTTGCCTTCAGCTCATCATACACCTGGCGACGATTGCTTCTGTCCTGGAGATCGCCGGCAAAAGTCGGGGCGGGATTGTGGAGCACCTCTAAAACCTTTTTCCTGATTGCCTTGTCTTTTATTTCCTGCGCCGTGTTGATCAGATAGTGATAGGAGTCAGTCACCAACTGCGAATTATCGGCCATGGCAAGCGCATCCATCTGCAGACACTCCTCATAGGAAACCGTGCGCACATTGGCCCAGGAAAATTTTGGAAAGGCACCGGATAGGGCAAGGGCAGCAGTGGCGGCGATTCCCATTTTCATAACTTCTCGGCGATCTCTATTGAGTGGCATGCTGCTCTCCTGCTCTCTGCCAGGGGTGGTTAAGGAACAAAAAAAAGTATCACTCCTTTGCTGCAAAAAGGGTCTCCATCACCCGTTGATACTGAAGCTCGGTATGACACTTTTTGATCTGCTTCCAGGTCTTAGGCTGAGGAGGGAAAAAGTTGCTGAGGTAGACCCAGAGTTGTTTCATGCGCCCGAGAAGGTGGGCCTCGCCGGAGAGCAGCTCTCTGTAGCAGAGATAGAGCTCTTGGTGGAAATTTTCTAAACGTTCCAGTCTGTTGGATTGTTCCACCCCTTTGATCTCACCTGC
>CAYPEU010000062.1:17032-18280 GCA_964409855.1 uncultured Desulfocapsa sp. | reverse complement strand
CCCTACCCTTTCCACTCTTTCTTTCTGTTCGACTGCAGCCTTCATCACCCTGAAGAGTTCTCGGTAGTGGAATTTGTTATGGGTGGTAACATACTGATAAATGACCATACGAAGTTCCTCTTCCTTCAAGCCGGAATATTCGCCTAAAATATGATCAATGTATTCGCTTTTCCAATCCGGTTCAAAGGGGATCTGCTGGGAACGGCATTGCTGATGCATCTCCATGGCCTCGTTGATCAGGGTGTCACGTATCCGCTCTGCTGCGTGATGTTGTTTCTTGGCATGCAGGCTTGATCCTTTTCTTTGGGTCACAAAGAGATACATCTCTTCCAGGGGGCCCTGGCGCATAAGCTTGGCCAGGTATTTTATCTGGCGTTTTTTTGACCCGGCCCTGAGTCCGCGGGCAGCAACAATCTCTTCATGGATTACAGGTCCACCTGGAAATTTCTTTAAATCTTTGTCTGAAAGGGTTGCCACTTCCCTGGCAAGTTCTTCTACCTGTTTGTATATGCGTTTTTTTTCTGATTTACTGATAAAGTCTGCCATTTTTGTCTCTATATGTCATCTGAAGTTGATCGCCCAGAGGAGTGGGCTCCTGCAATACTGCCTAACCTTGTATCTCTTCAGGCAAAGGTCAGCCTGTTAAAGCCGCCCTTCTCATACCACGGTCTGGAGGCGTCAACGCCCTGGAGTTCAAACAGGATCACCTCTAGAATGAGATACACCTTTGTATTTTCTCGTATGCAGGCGGTAAGGGTGTCTCCGTGATGGCCCATGGCGGCATGGAGATGGATCCGAGGCTCCTCGCCATCCATGTGGACAGAACCAGTGCCCACCACCTCACGTGCTTCGTTTACCTCACGCCACACAGGTTTAGGCGGCATGACTGGCTCTTTTGGTCCTGTGACCACTCCTGCCTGCCTTACACCGCCTAATATCTGAAACCAGCCACTTTTGATCTTCTCTGCAAGAATGAGCTGTTTCAATTCATCAAGAAAGTCATCGCCATGGTCAAATCGTATTGTCAGCACGCGACCGATTGATCCTGTTCTGTATTCCATATTTTTTCCTCAACAATGTATTTGATACCTGATCGCCGGGATAGTTTTTTGTCGGGTTACGTTTCACTAACCCGACACTAGCCTACAAACTAAAAACGATTTTGCTGCAATTCCTGTAATAAAAGAGGTAGGGCTGTCTGCCGTCTGGCTGTATCCATGTTTCGGATGGCCATGGACAGAGCCTGTC
>CAYPEU010000062.1:0-16932 GCA_964409855.1 uncultured Desulfocapsa sp. | reverse complement strand
GCTGTCTGCCGTCTGGCTGTATCCATGTTTCGGATGGCCATGGACAGAGCCTGTCTGGTTCCCACAAAAACTGCAAGTTTTTTGGCTCTTGTCAGGCCGGTGTATATCAGATTTCTAAATAGCATCTTATAGTGCTGGGAGACAAGGGGAATGATGACACAGTCAAATTCACTGCCCTGCGATTTATGGATGGTGATGCCATAGGCTAGGTCCAGTTCACTGATCTGATCGCGCTGATACTCCACCTCCCGTTTGTCGGAAAAGAAACAGACTATGCAGGTGAGGTCAATGGAATTTATTGCCCTGATTTCTCCAATATCGCCATTGTACACTCCCAGGTCATAGTTGTTTTTCCGATGGATCACTCGGTCGCCTACACGAAAGATCTTCTCGCCAAGGCTCAGCTGCCCCTTTTCCTTGTGGGGTGGATTGACACTCTTTTGCAGGGCCTCATTGAGTTTCACCGTGCCAAGGCTACCTCTGGTCATGGGAGAGAGGACCTGGATTTCGCAGGATTTTCCAAAATATTTAGGAATCCACTCCGTATAGAGTCGTAAAATTACCTGCTGCGCTGTCAGACCGTAGTAGAGGGAGGACCAAGGATGAACCTGTTTCAGGACAGCCCGCAATTCGTCCGCCTTGTTTTCAGCGGTCTGGAGCAGGCCAAAGTTGATATGATCATATTTTCCAGGTAGTCCACTTACGGGAGCATGTTTTTTTCCATCCGCATCCTCTTCCTGAAAATAGAGGTGTTCTTTTCCGAATTCTTCTTCTCTTTCGTGGAGCTGAAGCTGCTCCTTTGCCCTACCAATAATACGCAGCTGTTCCTGGGTAGCCTCATTTGAATCAAGGAAGAGACAGTCCCGTTGTTCCTGCCAGAGATCTGGTGCTTTAAACGGTGAGGGGATCTTCGGTATACTGCCGTTATTGATAGTGTGGGCATAGGAGATAATATGCGATTCCTGGGCCTGGCGAAACACGGTTTTCAGGGTAAATGCAGGAACCACCCCTGATCCCAATAGATCTCCCAGGACATTCCCTGCCCCAACAGATGGAAGCTGGTCCGCATCACCGACCAGCACCAGTTGCGCACCATCAGGCATGGCAGCCAATAGAGATGCACTGAGACTGATGTCCAGCATGGAACACTCATCCACCACCAGGACATTGCCTGGCAACGGGTTTTCTCTGTTTCGCCTGAACGATCCGCCCTGAAACTCCAGCAGCCGATGAATGGTCTTCGCCTCAAGACCGATCACCTCTTCCATACGCTGGGCAGCACGTCCTGTGGGGGCTGCAAGGAGGACTTCTTTTCCCATGGCCAGGAAAAGTTTGACCAGGGTCTTTGTAGTGGTGGTCTTGCCGCAGCCTGGGCCTCCGGTGAGGATAGCGCAGCCGTAAGCAGTTACCCCCTTTACAGCCTCTTCCTGTTCAGGACTGAGGGTGATCTGCTGTTTCTTGCCGTAGTCCTCTATCCATTTACTGACTCGTTCACTGTCTACACTCACAGGCCGGCACAGGGCATGAATGGATTCTGCAGTCTCTTTTTCATCAAAATAGAGGGATTTTGCATAATAGCAGGGAATCTGGCCCTGGTCTTTTTGGACAAGGAGACGTCGCTTGAGGAGCTTCTCCTGTTCCATGAGCTGGAGATAGGTTTCGATGAGACCGGTTAAATCCATATCCAGAAGCTGCTTGACCCCATCTTGGATCTGGTCCCTGGTAAGGTAGCAGTGTCCCTGATCCCTTGACGCTGCCAGGATATGGCGGATGGCTGCAAAGATACGTATTGGAGCGTTCTTTTCAATACCAAGAGACAGGGCCACCTTATCTGCAGAAAAAAAACCGATTCCGTAAAAATCATTGGCTAGCCGGTAAGGATTTTCGGTGACCAGGCCAATGGCACGCTGACCATATTTTTTAAAGATACGGACAGCAAAAAGGGTCGAGATTCCATGTCCCTGAAGGAACAGCATGACATCACGAACGGCTTTATGTTCTTCCCAGGCCTCTTGAATTCCTTTAAGTTTCTTGGCGGCAATGCCCGGGACCTGAAGAAGATCATCAATCTGTTCTTCAAAAACAGTGAGGGTCTTTTCTCCAAAGTAGGAAACAATTCTCTTGGCGGTCTTTGGACCGACGCCTTTAATGAGGCCGGAGCCGAGATACTTCTCAAGGGCCGCAGCAGTGGCTGGTTTACGCTCCTCTGCCCGATCTGCGGAAAACTGTCTGCCAAATTTTGGGTGGTTGCTCCAGCTGCCGTAAAATTTCATGGTGGCTCCGGCAAAGACTTTGGTCTGATGAACGATCACCGTTACCGGTTCAAACTCATTGAAACACTTTACCCGGAGCACACTCCAACCGTTCGTCTCGTTATGAAATGTGACACGTTCAACAATTCCCTGGATATTTTCAGTGAGTGCCCCTTGACGATTCATCACTTGTATTTACCTTGTTCCCATGAGACAATGAATAATAAGCTTTACTGTTTATTCTTGCAGAAAAAAAGAATTTGAACTTTTACCTTTAATATTGAGGTGCTACCCAGGAACTCTCTAACAAACAAAGTAAGTCTTTAACTATTTGCTTGACTAGAAATGATTATTATGTCAGGTTTGCAACCTGCCAAGTATTTAAGACATTACTGTTGTTCATCCTGAGTAAAATATTTCCGGTTTTGTCTCATAAGTAAGGAAAATATTTTACTCATCCGGAAGCAATCTTCCGGGAATTGAAAAGAAGGAGAGACACCATGACATTTCTGGAAGGATTGCTTTGGTTGACCCTGAATGTATACCATGAAGCGCGATCAGAGCCGGAAATCGGCCAGGTAGCAGTAGCCCACGTCACCTTGAATCGTGCCGCGCAAAAACACCTCAGTATCAAAAACGTGGTAAACCAGCCCTATCAGTTCAGCTGGATCAAACAGAAAGATTCCTATATTCCCGAAGACCCCAAGGCCTTTTTTCAGTGCATGAAGTCAGTATATATTGCCTTGAACTCTGCAGACTTCACCGCTGGCGCCACCTATTACCACCTGGACAATATCGAGCCGTACTGGGCTTCCGACTTTACCTTTGTTGATCAATACGGGAGTCATAAATTCTACAAATAAAACAACAGGTAAATAAACTGAAGGCCAAAGGCCGGAAGGAACAGAGTGCATGAGCAAAAAAGGTGATGGAGAAAAACTCCATCACCCTTTTTTTTGTAATGGGACAGAATCAGGCCTTGGCTGCTTTTTCCAGGGCCCGGCAAATTTTATCCAACTGTTCTTCACTCATCTTGATGGGTACCGGGTAGACAAGGGTCCTTGACATGAGATCAGCAGATTTTGGTAAGGCTTCAGGATCATAGACCACCCTTCGCTTCCCTCCAGGCTCGGCAAAGGGCCAACCGCCCGCAGCAGTTGTGGAACCTCCCAGCAGGTGTTCCCACTTTGGATAGAAATGCCAGGTGTTTTCACTGAAATTAATAGCTCCTGCTCCTTCTGCAGCCAGCACTTCATTCACCTTTCTACACTGTTCACCGGACTCCAGGATAAAGGCAAAAAAGGTGGCTGTATCACCGGCCTCATCCACCAGGGTGCGGAATTTTACTCCGGGTATGGCCGAGGCTGCTGCGCGCAGACGACTTTTATGTTCCTTCTGGACTGTGATCATTGAATCAAGCTTAGCCAACTGGGCAATACCCATTGCCCCCTGGAGTTCCATCATTCGGTAATTAAAACCTATGAAACTGCGTCCCTCCCCTCCTCGGCCACCGGGATTGACAGCATGGTCATGTCCATGATCATGGTACTCGGACATGGTTCTCCACATCTGTTCGTCGTCAGTGATGATCATTCCGCCTTCACCGGTGGTCATGGTCTTCACCGAATCAAAGGAAAAGGTGCCGCACTGACCAAACGTTCCGAGGTGCTGACCGTTAATCCGCCCTCCGGCTGCCTGGGCTGTATCCTCAAGGACTGGAATATTGTGTTGTTTGGCAATGGCAACTATCTCAACAATCCGTGCCTGGGCACCAAGCATATGCACGGGAATGATGCACCGGGTCTTGTCGGTAATTTTTTCGGCAAGATCGGTGGGATCCATATTCAGGGTCTCATCCACCTCAGTAAAGACAGGGATGGCCCCGATGTCAAGAATAGCTTCCCAGGTGGCAACAAAGGTGAAACCCTGGGTGATGACTTCGTCTCCCGGTCCTACCCCTAGTGCAGCCATGGCAACCTTCAATGCTGCCGTTCCGGAGGTGACGGCCTGGCCATAGCCGGTTCCACAATACTCTGCGAACTTCTTTTCAAACTCCAGGACCTTATAAACATCCTGGCGCTGGTCACCAAACTCATACCTGAAGAGAACGCCTGTATCCAGGACATCCATGATTTCCTTTTTTTCTTCTTCACCAAAGACTTCAAAGCCGGGCATAGGGATACTCCTTGTTACAAAGTTGATGGCGTCGTATTTGTCCCTCAAGGGGGTACTAACAAAAACACCCTTTTCGGGTGAAAACTAAAAACTCTTCATCTGCTTCGTTGTGCGCCCCGCAGGAAGTGTTCTTGGGGTACGAGCTTTCTCTTATTTCAACCTACCCTGCTACGCAGAAATAAGAAAAAATTCACGCGCCTTGAATATGAAGCTTTTTACTTATTCATCATTAATTTCAAGTTTTACGAGATGGTCAAAATTACTTTGTGAGCATTTTTTTAATCTTGTTGTTGTCATCCAGCAGGGCAATGTTTGGATGAAATCCATCCAGTTTATCGTCGTGATAGAATCCAAAGGTCACAATAATGATAAGATCTCCAATCATTCCTTTCCTGGCAGCAGCACCATTGAGACCGATGACACCGCTTCCCGGCTCGCCTTCAATGGCATAGGTGTCGAAGCGTTCACCATTGTTGATATTGTAGACCTTGACCCGCTCAAAGGGGACTATCCCTACGGCATCGAGAAGTTCTCTGTCGATGGTCAGACTTCCTTCATAATTCAGATCTGCCTCGGTAATGGTGGCCTTGTGGAGCTTGGCCCTAAGCATTTGACGTAACATATTAGTTATCTATTAAGGTAGAATTATCTATTAAACGAACGCGCTGATTAATTTTCACAGCGAGAACCAGTACACTCTCGGCAGTAACCTGCTCGCAGGAGTGCAGACTCGTCTGATCAACGATTTCGACGTAATCTATTACACATTGGGGATGCTGAAGAATGATTCCTCTGACCTCTTCTTTGATCTTGTCTGGGAAAATACTCTCTTTCTTCTCAACAAGCACCCTGGCATGTGCCATGGACTTTGACAGAGAAAGGGCTGCATCCATCTCATCTTCTTTAAGATAGGTATTTCTGGAACTCATGGCCAGGCCGCTTTCTTCGCGAACAATTGGGTGGCCGATGATCTCTATTGGAAAGTCCAGATCTCTCACCATCTGTCTGATCACGGCCAGTTGCTGAAAATCCTTTTCCCCAAAAACAGTAATGTGGGGCAATGTCTGGTTGAAGAGCTTGGCAACCACTGTGGTAACACCATCAAAATGCCCAGGTCTGTTACCGCCGCATAACCCGCTGGTCAAGCCCTCCACATGGACACTGGTCTTAAACTCAGCAGGATACATAACTGAAGCATCCGGGGCGTAGAGCACATCAACACCCTCTATATCTGCAAGTTTACGATCTCTTTCAAGATCATGGGGATAGTTGTCCAGATCTTCAGTGGGGCCAAACTGCATGGGATTGACAAAGAGGCTGACAATCACCCTGTCACTGATTCCCCGGGCCTTGCGCATGAGAGAAAGATGCCCCTCATGGAACCAGCCCATGGTCGGCACCAGGCCGATTGTAAGCCCTTCCTCCCTCCAGGTCCGGGCAAGCGCCTGCATCTCTTGAGGAGTGGCGATAACCTTCATCTACTGCACACGAAGCCGGGTGATCTTCTCCATGATAATTTTCTTGACCTGCTCATCCTGATCCTCTCCAAGGAAGGTACCCATGTATTCTTCGTAAACTGCCAGTGCTTTGTCATTCTGGCCCTGCGCTTCAAGGACTCGTGCCATTCCCCTGTAGCCTTCATCTTTGTATCCTTCGATCTCCTTGAGATCTGAATACGCTGCGGCAGCGGCCTCGTAGCTTTTCCCAGCCTCATTGGCCTGGGCGATGCCGTAACTGAGCAGGCCGTACATGGGATTTGAGGAACTGATTTTATCGCGCACCTGCGAATAATGGCCAACAGCCTGCTCATAGAGTGCGTCTTTCATGGCTTGATGGCCAAGCTCTGTGGTCGCCCAGAGGGCTGACGGGGTACCTGAAAAATCAGCTGCAACCTGTTGCAGACCCTGTGCCCTGGCATCACCTTCAGAACTGAGGGCCAGAGCCAGACTGCTTGCTGCATTTTCAAGACGTTTGACGCGATAGCTGTTATACAGGGAGCCAACAACCACCGCAACGATGATAACAGCAGCTGTTACCTGGATTGCTTTTTTATTGTCTCTGATAAAACGAACTACTCCGGGCGGAAGGTTCAGCTGGTCCAGAAGTCCGCTGGGTTCGCTGTAGGCCTGCTCTTCCACAGTTTTTATATTAAACGCGCTGGGTTCACTCATCCTTTTCTCCTCGGCCCTTTTTTTGTTCCCCATGATTTAAACATTGTGGTAATGTCTTTGTCGTTCACACAACACTAGATGCATGCAAGAATTACCTCTAGCAAACCCTGTAATTTACCCTATCCTGACAACCATGTCTATTCTCAAACCCCATTATCGCTGTTTTTTAACCGATAGCAAGCCATTTTCCCCATTTAGCCATGATAATCAGTGAACCGTCCCAGATTTATTCTGTCAGTTCGCTCACCAGAGAGTTAAAAAATCTGGTTGAGAACAAATTCCGCTTCATCAGGGTGCAGGGGGAGATCTCCAACCTCAAGCGCCCTTTTTCCGGACACAGTTATTTTACTCTAAAGGATGAAGGAGCACAGCTGCGGGGGGTTCTTTTCAAAGGACAGCGGCGATACCTGGAAAAAGATATCGAGGATGGACAGCAGGTCATCTGCCATGGACGCATTTCCGTCTATGAACCACGGGGTGACTATCAGATCATAATTGACACCATCGATTTTCAGGGAAGCGGCCTACTGCAACTGCGTTTTGAGAAGTTAAAAAAACTGCTCGGGGAAGAAGGACTGTTTGCGAGGGAGACAAAAAAAACAATCCCGGGCTTCCCCAAAGAGGTGGTCCTCATCACCTCACCAAGCGGCGCAGCTGTACATGATTTTCTTAAAATCTGGAGAAAAAGACAATCTCCAAGCAACATCAAGGTATTCCCGGTTCGCGTGCAGGGAACAGGTGCTGCAGAAGAGATTGCCGAAGCATTGACCACAGTGAACAGCAAACTGGATAAAACAGACATTATTGTTCTCTGCCGTGGCGGTGGCTCGCTTGAAGACCTCTGGGCCTTTAACGAGGAAGTTCTTGCCCGGGCAATAGCTGCTTCCCGACTGCCTGTGGTCTCAGCCGTTGGTCATGAGGTGGACTTTACCATCAGTGATTTCTGTGCGGACTTGCGTGCCGCCACTCCCACAGCCGCTGCCGAGCAGATCTTTCCAGATACAGTTGAGCTGAAGAAACAGATATCCCGCCTGCAGGATAAGATGGCACATATAGTATGGGATCGCCTGGATGAGTTACAGCTGCGAGTCGACCAGAACAGACGACTCCTTGGAGACATGAGCTTTCTCTTCACCCATGGCACCTTACGCCTTGACCACGCCTTTGAAAGCCTCTGTGCTGCCATGCGGCAGGGTTTGGAAAAACGAAGTGCACAATGCGAGGACCTAGCTTCCCGTTTACAGAGCCGTTCCCCTGCAGCTGGAATTCTTATCCAGGAACAGCGGCTGCACTTTGCCACGGAAAAGCTGGTCTATCTGGTCCGTCAACAGTTGGAGAACAAAGAGATGGCACTGGGAAGACAGGGAGCACTGCTTGACGCAGTCAGCCCCCTTGCCACCCTGGCCAGGGGTTATGCCATTGCCGGCAGGGTGCATCCCAAGACAGGGAAAACAATACTTATCAGGGACAGCAAACAGGTGACAGAAGGTGACAGAGTCGAGATCCGGTTGCACCGGGGAAGACTGGAGTGCGGAGTAATTGAGATAAAGGAAGAAGGCTAGCTGCCTCGGTGACAGCTTCTGCTCAGTTCACACCAAGCAGGTGATCTACCTGATATTCTATGGAGTGGATTACCGAGGCTACATGAGTTGAAGAATTTGCAACTGCCTTGCGCAGCTCTTTTCCCCATTCTTTGAGCATGTCTGTGGATATCTTCCGGACCTCGTTGTCCTTACTCCACTCGCATCCGATCTTGACGCCGAGACCTTGCATGGTCACTCTGGTCTCGATCTTTTTTTCCTCAGGAACCTGGGCCACCACATCATTACTGATATCCTGCCAGCCATCAAAAAACATGCCGCCATTCTGGAACTTATCATACCACTTTCGTTCCTCGGCGCTGAGGTTTTCAATGCCCATAAGGGTGTATTTTGTCAAGCGCTCTTCGATGGAGGAAAGTTTCTCTGCGTGTTGAACATCGTTCAGATCAACAGCCAGTGCCTTATTCGTGTCTACATCTGCCACGAAGAGAGCCAAGGCAAGGATAACAACAAGGGAGGTGAATCTTTTGATGGGAGTCATATGAGTCCTATTCTCAAATGGGAATGGTATAAGAAATAAAATATACCTCTTTAGTGAAAAAGTCAAGTGTCCTGCTTCACACTAATCGCAACAAGGCATTAATGACAGCCACCGATACGGTGGTACCTCCTTTTCGTCCTAACGAAGTGATATAGGGATAGTTCTGTTCGTTAAGGATATCCTTAGACTCTTCAGCATTGACAAAGCCAACCGGCACCCCAATGATCAGATCGGGTCTGGCCTTTCCTTCTTCAATGAGTTTCATGACAGCCAGCAGTGCTGTGGGCGCATTCCCAATGGCGACGATGCCCACATTTTCACCAATCCCCTCTTCCAGAGCTATTTCGGACCGGGTGCGACCCTTTTCCTTGGCAAGTGCTGCAATCTCCGGCTCAGCCACTCTGCAGATGACCTTGCCGCCGTAGGCCTCAAGCAGAGATCGACTGATTCCGGCAACAGCCATGTTGACATCAGTGAGGATATTTTTTCCAGAGCGGATAGCTGCCAGGCCTGCCTCCACGGCCTGCTCCTGGAAACGAAAGGTCCCGGCAAAGGAAAAATCACCGGTGGCATGGATTGCCCGGCGCATGACAGCAAATTCTTTCTGATCAAGCGTATCCGGCTTGATCCCTGTACGTTCTTCGAACTCCTCTTCAATGATACGAAAGCTTTCTGCCTCAATGTCGAGAGGTCCTATTTTGACTATTCTATCCATTTGTACAAAGTACCTTTTATTCGTTAAGGATTCCCGTCAGCTGATCACTGACGTTCTGGTTAAATACTGAACAAAATTATCTATATTGGCGCGGCCTTTGCCAAAGTGGAGATGGAGATAGCCGCCAATCACATTATTCCATTGATACCCTTCCTTGCGGCCGTCGGCAAGCTTGTAAAGCGTATTCACATCGTCGGGGACATCCACAAGCTCTGAATAATGAAATTCATGCCCGTGCAGCCACTCTCCTCTCTTACCCAGAAAACAATCCTCAAGCAGCTGCGGCATGCGGTAGCCCAACCGGGAAAAACGTGTTTTCATCCGCACCTGGAAGGGAAAGATGCCGCACATGGAGTGGGATACCTCATCGACACCACTGATCTGCTCACAAAGATACATGAACCCGCCGCATTCCGCGTAGATAATACCTCCCTTGAGTCCAAATTCACGAACAGAGGCCAGCATCTCATGGTTATCGCCCAATCTGGCTGCATAGAGCTCGGGATAGCCTCCGCCGAAATAGAGACCATGACACCCATCAGGAAGGACACAATCTGTCAGGGGACTGAAGAAAACCAGTTCAACACCCGCCTCTTCCAGCATGGTTAAGTTGTCCTGGTAATAAAAACAGAATGCCTTGTCACGGGCTACAGCCAGACGCACCCTTGACTGGGGAGGAGTGGCTGGAGTCGTGGCCTGCTGAAGCGAGGGAAGTGAATGGTTTGTAAGCTGAAGCAGGAGGTCGAGATCGATATGGGCTTCCACCTGTTGCACAAGGTGTGACAGCTGTTCCCTGTTCAGAGGTTCCTCGTCTCCCATGAAGAGTCCCAGGTGGCGATCCGGAATCTCAAAACGGACATCACGTGGGAAAAAGCCGAGGATTCGGCTTCTACAGTTTGCCTCCACAGCCTCCTCGATGAGTTCGCGATGACGGGGGGACCCAATCCTGTTGAATATAACCCCGCAGATATCGATATCAGGGGAGTAATCCTCGAAGCCCTTGACCACTGCAGCCACACTCTCACCTGCTGAGCGGGCATCGACCACGAGAATCACAGGAAGTTGAAGGACCGAGGCCAGGGATGCGGAGCTTGCTTCTCCGCCGTCAAAGAGTCCCATCACCCCTTCAACCACCCCCACATCTTCCCCTGCCAGACGCTCGTTGAACGTATCTATGCAAAAGGATTCACCACCCATCCTGAGATCCAGGTTGGAAGAGACTTGCCCGGTGACCATCTTGTGAAGGCTGGGATCAATGAAATCCGGGCCGCATTTAAAGGGCTGCACCAGCAGGCCCCTGGCTTTGAAGGCGGCCATGATGCCAAGAGTCAGGGTGGTCTTTCCGGAACCGCTGGCTGTCCCTCCTATAAGAAAAGCAGATGTTGTATTCATATGATAAGATGTAGGTAGTAAGACTCAATCGAGCCTCTGTAACGATCAAGCTGCTGGTCAATCTGACATGAACAGGAGCAATTTAAGATGGTCCCTGACTCTTCTCAGCGACAAGGAGAGGATTGGGCAGCTCATAAAGTGTGAAGCTGAAATCGTAGATGCATGGTCTATATACGATTCGGGAAGACACACAAAAAGTCAGAACTGGGAGGACGAAGCCATGCCTACCTGAACACTAATTAGATCAGCTGGTCAATGCTTCTTTAACCGCCCGACCAAGATGATCCATTGAATAAGGCTTTTTCATAAACCCACTAGCCCCGAGTCGAAGAGTCGCCTTGACATCCTCACTTTCCGAAAATCCGCTCGCAACGATGGCCTTTTGATTTGGATAGAGCTTAATTATCTCTTCATAGGTTTGACGCCCGCTTATACCTGGTTCCATGAGCATGTCTAACAAGATTAAGTCGACAGGATTTTTCTTTACAAATTCAATAGCCAACTCACCGGAACAGACAGAATCAACAAGGTAGCCCATGGATCGCAACATCTTGCTGGCAATATCCCGCAGTTGCGGTTCGTCATCCACAACCAGAACATACTCTTTATTGCCGGTAAGTTTTTCTGTCTTTTTGTTCTCGGTTTGCTTGGCACCCTCCTCATTGCTTACCGGAAAATAGAGTTGAAAATGTGTTCCTTTTTCGCTGCTTGCCACGAATATCTTACCATCATGATCTTCCACTGTATTCCAGACCACTGCCAACCCCAAACCTGTTCCGCTTCTGCCCATCACCTTTTTGGTATAGAACGGTTCGAAAACATGCTTTAAATCCTCATCCGAAATGCCAGAACCAGTGTCTCGTATACTGAGAACAACATACTCTCCTGCTTTTATGTTGCGTTCAGCATCAGCTATAGATTGATTATGGGTGGAAATAAAGACAGTTCCCTCACCAACGATAGATTCTGCTGCATTGGTGACCAGATTCATGAGACTTTTTTTGATATGCACAGGTGAGCAGACAACATAGGGATGAGATGCCTCTAATTGGTGTCGGCATGTTACATTCGGATACAACTCCGTAAGTTTTTTGTATTCGGGAGAAATCAAGTATTCCTGAACCAACAGGTTAATATCATGGGGTTCTCTGACTCTGGCGACCCCCCTGGCCACTGTCAGTAAATCGTCAACCACAGCAGCAGCTCTGTTGCCTGATTCCTGAATAGCGATAAGAGGTTTTCTCAATTCGCTGTTTTTCGATAATTTCAATAGAAGTAACTCTGGATAGGAAACGATTCCCGAGAGAATATTATTCAGGTCATGGGCCACGCCTCCTGCCAGTAGACCAATTGCCTCCATTTTTTGAGCATGTTGCAGCTTTTTCTCAAGGATGTTTTTCTCATGTGCTATCTGCCTTTTCTCTGTGATGTCCTGCATGACCTCAAGCTTGCATGAAGTGCCGTCAACATCGACATAGGGTACAGCAATCATATCATAGCTTCGGCCGTTGGCCAGTGTGGACTGGTAATAGACCGTTTTCTGGTTTCTGATTACTTCCTGTACTCGGCAATGGCTGCAAGGCGAATCGTAACCAGCCACAGCACTGTAACAGATCTTACCCTCCACCTTACCAAAGCCCTCAGTCATCGACTCATTCCCGTATCGCACCCTATATTCATCATCAACAACGAAGAGGGAAATACCGGAGCGGTTGACGGCATCGAGTAAGGAGCGCTGCCGTCCTTCGCTTTCGGCAAGTTTGGCCTGTTGAGCCTGAATACCTCGATCAGTGCGACTCAACATCACATAGAACATGGCAAACAAACCACCTAACAGGGCCAGTGCAATGCTTGCTGTCATCGTAACAATCTGAAAAAACGCTGCCTTAATCTCTGTTATATCTTGCAATACAATTAGATCGCCAACGGCAGTTCCGGATGCATCTTTCAAGGAGTGAGAAAGGATCCGCCATGATTTATTGTCAACTTTAATTTCTTCAGACAAATTTCCATATCTATATTCATCACTGCCATAAACAAAAGAGTCATATTCGGGGGGAAAATAGGGATGGGAATAGTAGATTAGTACCTTTTTATTGTAGCGATCCCAATCAGCCTCCCTGCCAAGCATCTCCATGCCGTTTAACCAGGTTTGCTTATCCAGTAGGCTCTTATTGATAGTCACCGCCAGTTCAACTCCAAGTCGCTGGTGGATAAGATTGAGTATTCCTTCAATCTCCTGCCCCAGTTCCAGATAACCAATGAGGGTGTCACCAATCCGAACCGGCTGCACAACCCTCTGGGTAAAGGTTCCAAGAGGACCCAGCTCGACCCCCCAAGTCATCTTGCCGCTGTGTTCTGCTTCAAGAAGGGTAAAGCGGTCTATAAGGTCGCCATGTTTTTCTGGTTTATGTATCCTGACTAAATTAACCCGGTCAGGACGGTGGAGATAGAAGTGGGTGATGGAGTATTTATTCTTTAATTTTTGAAAAATCGGACCATAGTCCGCAAGAAGTCGTTGTTGGTCTTGGGCCTGTAGAGCCTCACGGAGATCAGAATCATGAAGAAGAACATCTTCCAGGGCAGTGAGCATCTTAGCTTTTCGTGCAAATGACATATCCAAGCTGCGAACTACATCCTTCATTGCATGCTGGCTGAGCTGTTTCAGGTTTTGTTGATGAATAATGAGCAGGACGATCGAAAATCCGCTGACTAACAACAGCAAAACAAACATCAGCGGAATCAACAGACGCTTTTGCACTGGTCTGGTAATGGCTTGTTTGTTGTCTGGTTTCATAGCTTGCAGTTTTCCGATGAGAAAGGCAGATGTTGTGTTCAAATGATAAAATATGGGTAGTAAGACTCAATCGTGCCGTTGTAATGATCAAGGTACAGGTAAATCTGCAATGAACAGCAGCAATTTTCTTATTCAGTCATATGCCGTGACCGCTGGATGGTTGACGTTGCCAGGTGCCTTTATGGAGTCGATTTCCCTTGAAAAAGGTAGAAGATGTGGTTGTCATTAACCCTTTTTCGGTGAACAAGCAGATCTGTTTTCTGGGCAACCATCTCAAAAAAAATCCGGAAAGAAGCGGTAGGCATCGATGGGATACCTGTGGTAGACAAAACCGGAAGTTACCTTGTGTACCAGGAGACACCCCCCAGCTGCCAGGAGATCGCTCAAAGACAGCATATGCTGATAGGGATCAAGGAGGTGTTCAAGAATTGCCTGGCTGACATCAGAATAAACGTACCCATTGCAGGCGGTTTTTCCTCAAAATCCCAGGGCATGTCAACATCCAGAACACCAGCAGTGGTGACCTCGCCAAGCTTCATTACCTTTCCCAGTTCCACAGCTGCCGGTTTGGCCTCACCGGCAAGCAAGGTACGTTTGGGCGCTGGTGAGAGTTCCTGTACCTAGCGAATGATCTCCCCGTGATAGTAACCAGATTTACCGGGAAGGTCATGGAAAGTGTATTGGTCGTAGTTGGCATCATCAAATGAGCCATAGATTTCTTCCCATTTCAGAATCATTTTCTTTTCAGGATCCTGGCCGAGCAACTCTCTTATACATTGTTTGACGAGTTTAAATTTGCTGATTGGCATGGGGTAATAACGTTACGAGATGATAAGGAATTGCTTTTCAGGTCAACGATCCGGATGAGCAAGAAAATTGCTGTCGCCATGCCTTGACCACCTCCCAAAGAATAATTCGCCACTCATTTAACCACAGTTGAAATATGTTTCAAACTAATTTGGGGAAATATTTTACGATGGTTCATGAACACCACCTGCACTGCTCAGGTCCTAGAGAGTAAAGATAGAGTTGACCTTTATTTCAGCGAGGTACAATAGCAATGGAATACAGGAAGAGACAGGCAAGAAATCAGGACTGGCAGAATGAAGATCAACCACTGTCATTAGCGGCCTTGAGTGAAAAATTTCAAACCCTGTGCATGTGAAGGGGAATATTATCTTGGATGCTTTCTGTCCGGCATCGCGATGGATAGGGAACTGTGGGTATATAGTATTTTATTTATGTGATAGAATGGGTTAATGGCAGTTTTCCTAGCGTCAGTCGTACCCGGCATTGTCAATCCGCAAACGCTGGCTAAACAGTGGCAGAGAGGGCAATATGAATTATGTTCAAAGAGGTTTTTTTTGGGTTGGCGTCTACCTCTGCCTGGTTCTGTCACCATTGTTCGTTCTGCTATTAGGGCCTAGCCCAGCAGGCAGCGGTTTCTGGTGGGATTTTTCCATTGCACTTGGTTTTTCCGGTACGTCGATGATGGGGGCCATGTTTGTTCTCACCGCCCGTTTTGGATGCGTTGCTGCACCCTTCGGTATTGATTTAATATATTATTTCCATCGCTGGATTGCCTTGGTGGCGTTCATATTTATTCTAGCCCACCCCGTCATACTGCTTTTTCTTGACCCAAGCCTTCTTGGAGACCTGAGACCTTCAGCCATTTCTTGGTATATGCTGGCTGGTGCTACCTCTCTGGTTGCATTGGCGACGCTTATAACCACTTCGCTCTGGCGTCAACAATTGAGAATCCATTATGATACATGGAGAATCTGTCATGCTCTCCTTGCCATAACGGCTTTGGGACTGGCCATTGCTCACATTGAAGAGGTTGGCAATTATATTTCATCTCCCTGGAAAAGGGTCCTCTGGACGACCATTTATGCTTGCTGCCTGGCTCTTTTGTTTTATGTGCGGTTGATAAAACCTCTTGTATTGCTCAAGCATCCCTACCGGGTGGAACAAGTGATTGAAGAAAGGGGGAATGCCTGGACACTCATTTTGCAGCCGGATGGGCACGACGGTTTTACCTTTATACCAGGACAGTTTGCCTGGCTGACCCTTAGGAACTCACCGTTTGCTCTCAAGGAACATCCTTTTTCCATATCTTCGAGTGCCATGCAGCCACAGACGCTTCATTTCACCATCAAGGAACTTGGCGACTTCACCTCGCGGATCAAAGAAGTCGTTCCGGGACAGATAGCTTATCTTGATGCACCGTACGGAGCCTTCAGTATCGATCGCCACCCAAATTCTGACTATGTTTTTGTTGCAGGCGGTATTGGAATCGCCCCTATTATGAGTATGCTCCGTACTCTTGCAGATCGTGGCGATCATCGCTCGTTACTTTTAATTTACGCACACAAGACATGGGAGAGCCTAACCTTTCAGGAAGAATTGAAAAAGCTGGAAGAACAGCTCAATCTCCGTATCGTATATATCCTGGAAAATCCACCTCCTGATTGGCAGGGAGAAACTGGCTTTGTCACAGATAACCTGCTTGCCCGTTATCTGCCTGATGTCCATGAGCGGTATGAATATTATCTTTGTGGACCGGTGCCAATGACCGCCATTGTAGAAAAAGCGCTGCAAAGGCAGGGGGTGCCTCTTTATCGGGTACATTCTGAACTTTTCAATCTTGCCTGACTATTAACAGGGTGTTGACCATGCGTCTTTTGTTTGCGAAAATTCTGGTCCTTACAACGTGCATTCTTCTTTTACTGCTCTCTGGTTTATTTGCATTTATTCAAAACTAGGAGCTTTTGACAATCTGTGATTGCGAGTGGTAAGGTCAGTAATTTTACGGTAAATGGAAATTAAAGCTTATTCCTGACAGGGTTTCGGCGCTATATATGTAACAAATGCTGCCAAAGGGTTTTGGCCTCTGGCTCAAAATTCCTACTTCCCCAAGGCATCAGTTTCTATAGATCACGAAAAGTATCTCTTAGGCAAACTCAGCCAGAAAACTCTTGAGACATTGCCCGTGTTGGAATGATCAAAATTCTAACAAATTGGTTTGGTTTTGCCTAATGCGCCAAAGGGGGGATGAGTACCCCGCCAAATGTATCATCATTTTTAACGTAGTATAATAAAAAGAGATTCTTAGATAATCCTAAGTTTTTTTAGGAAAAAACAAAGACCCTTTTGGTGCAAACGACTGAGGCCTGCTTTTTTCGCCATGCTCAAGGCTGTTTCATACTCCTCCCTGGTCAATGTTCTGCTCAGATTCTTAAACTGATAGACCTGCCGCAAGGATGATACTGATCCATAATATTATAAAGAGCCATGACTAGAACAGGAACGATTAGTTTCAAAATTATTGTATGATATCAAGCCAAT
>CAYPEU010000061.1:0-18316 GCA_964409855.1 uncultured Desulfocapsa sp. | reverse complement strand
CGGTTAAATTCATCGAGCGCCTCGATTTAGAAGAAAAAATCTCATTTATGGATAGACACTAACTAACACGGAGCGTCATTTCACTTCATTTATAATTTTCAACAGGGGCTCTGCCGGGTAACTCAAGGGAATCATCTTCTTCCTGACCTGCAAAAAGAGACTCGGCCCATCCGGATGACCGCTGTATATAATATGATGCCCTTTAATATTGCCAGCATTTTTCCAATAACTTTTAAAGGGATCAAGAGGGGTATGGCCAACCACAAACGGCGTCCGTTTTGGAAGCCGTAAACTTTTCCGAAACTGTTTCACATCTTTCTTATCATAGCCTGCAAGATAATGGGAACGTTTTAACCTGTTTGTCAAAATTTCATTACAAATTTTTGGATAGCTGCGAAGGTTGACCACTTTTTTCCGGGTAATGGGTTTGCGTGGAGGGGCAGCATGACAGGCCAGGCAAGAATCAGTCCGGAGAACCATGGGCAGAAGATCGTAAAAGGTCTGCATCTCTGCCACGTAATCGTCACCACGCAGTTCCTGGAGACGTTTTCGCATGAGAACACCCTGGGAAATACCATTCTTACTGATGTTCGCCTCGAAACAGTCATGGTTGCCCAGGAGATAGAAAAAATTTTCAGGAAAATGAGACTTCATCTTGAATATCAGATCCATCATCAAAATGGAGCTGTCCATATCTTCCATCTCTTTTGGGATCTCAGAATGGACCGCATCTCCGAGTATGACCAGACAGGCCCTGTTTGCAGCCAGGTGGGCCAGCAGACATTGTTCATTTAATATTCTCAGGAGGTTGTCTACCTGGGCATGGAGGTCTCCAACAAGAAGGAGCCTCAATTCATCGGGAGGTTCCAGCAGGGCTCCGGCCTCACCGGTGTCGGTCTTTTCCCGGTATGGCTGGTGGGCAAGAGCTTCATTCACCTCTTTGATGGTGGACAAGGCCTCATCAGGAGGCAGCATGTTGAGAGGTCCCCCGTAAATTTCACGAATGGCAAGAATTGCATTATAGCGATTGGTACCGATTCGTTCCCGGATGTCCTGATCGCCACTGCGGACAATCTGAATCGGTTTTGCTGTATCACTCAAGGGGGTGAGTTTCAGGTCCCCTTTAATATTGCTAACAGTCAAATGCCTTCTGGCCACAGATTTTGAGAAATGAAAGATCTCATCATATTGCTGATTATCTCGGCCTATGAGCACAGTTTCCCCGACTTTAATCCTGGCAAAGGCTTGGATAGTGTCGTCGGAGCAGGACTTGGACGTGCCCACCAGCCAGTTTTTCTGGATATTCTTTTTCTTGACGCCAAGGGGAATTTCAGGGCGAAAAACAAGCTCCTGCTCTCCAATAACCATCTCAAATGTCTTCCCGTCATGGGGAAGACGGCACTCATTTTTCAAGACCTGTAATTGATCTGTGACAGTAAACCACTCAATGGGATCCTCACGGAAGATTAACCACTTCCAGCCGGAAAAAGTTGTCAGATCCGGCCTGAAATCAGAGCCGACGGTAGCCCACTCAGGGACATTCACATCATCTTTCTCTGCAATGCGCATGGGAGGCTTACTCAAACCCTCCCGGACATAGACCTGCATCTGTGCCTTGTGCATATAGAAGGCCACTTCCCGATAGATGTCTGACTGACGAACGACCATATCCAGGGTCAGGTTCTTATCCACTGGGAAATAGCCTTCCTTATGCCTCTCCTGACGCCGCTTGAAAATTTTTTTAGGATCAGGCAGGAGGAATTCGAAGATATAGCGCTTTCTCCAGTTTGTCTGAAAAATAGAATTGCTGGCCGGTGGAATCTGAATTCTTTTCAGCTCAAGATAGAGCGGCTCTTCTGCCTCCAGCCACTCCTTGTCAAAAACGGTTAAGGCCTCATCAAAACCTTTGAAGGGAAATCCCAGATGGACCTCTCGGGGACGATAGGTGAGTGTCTGGTCTTTCCACCATCCTTTGCGGGTCAGGTCCACATAGCCTTCATTGGGCCAGCCATGCACCTTGTTAATGTAGTAGGTCTTCCCGGCTCCCGGAGGACCGGTTACCACCAACTGCACAAACTTAAGCCGTGCAGGGAGTTTCACTCCCCGTATGTCCTGCAGATCTTCTATGGGCACAAGCTTTCTTTTTAGAGGATCAGTCATTCTTTTCCCTTGCAGATAAAAAAACAATTGGTGCTGAACAATTGCAAAAAAACGAAGGTAAGCGTATAAAAGCTGGTAGAGTTCGTGTTCGTTTAGAAATGTGCTTCCAAAGTACTATAGCTTACCATGAAGCCTTGACCCAGGTAAACCGGATTTTTTACAATCCAGACTCCATTGAATCCCCCAATAAGGGATGTAACTCCATTTAACAGCTCAACTCATGTCCAAAATCCGTATACTCCCCGAACAACTTGCCAATCGTATTGCCGCAGGAGAAGTGGTGGAACGTCCTGCATCTGTGGTCAAAGAGCTTATTGAAAACAGCCTGGACGCCGGCGCTGACCGAATAGAGATCGAAATTGAAGGGGGAGGCACCAGGCTGATCCGAGTCATCGACAATGGCGAGGGCATGGATGAGGATGATGTTCTCCTCTGTCTGGAGCGGCACGGGACTTCAAAGATCTCTGCCGACCAGGATCTGGAGGCGATCAACTCCCTGGGATTTCGCGGCGAGGCCATTCCCTCCATCGCCTCGGTTTCACGAATGACCATCACCTCGAGACAGCAATCTGCTGAACTTGGCACCACAGCCATCCTCAACTATGGAAAACTCACAAAGATCCATGAGACAGGCTGCTCCCGCGGCACCATCATGGAGGTCCGCAACCTCTTTGGCAACACCCCTGCGCGCAGGAAATTTCTTCGCACCCATCGCACGGAACTCGGTCACATCGACGAGGTGGTAAAGAGTTATGCTCTGGCCGCTGCTGACGTCACTTTTATCCTGCGTATTGACGGCCGGGAGACGCTGCACCTGGATTCCGGTCACAGCCTGGCCCACCGTTTGGCTGCCATCATGCACTACCCGGATGATTTCATAGAGGTCAAGCACACTGAACCAGGCGAATCCCTGCCTCAGATCAGTGGTTATCTGGTGCCGCCTGAACAGTCCATCCAGGGATCAGCACGCATCAGGATCCTGGTCAATGGCCGTTCTGTGAAAGACCGAATGCTGACCCATGGGGTGGCTGAGGGGCTGCGCGGCTTCCTGATGAAGGGAAAAAATCCCGCAGGCCTCGTCCATCTGCACCTGAGTCCTGCTGAGGTGGATGTCAATGTGCACCCCACCAAGCAGGAAGTCCGTTTCCGACGCAGTCGTGACATCCATCAGCTCATCGTTCAGGCCATCCAGCAGGCCATCCACGGATACCAGCGGACCCTGAAAAACTCCTTCTTTCCCAGCTCTGTTCCTGTCAAGCATGCTCTTCCTGAAACAGGCAAACAGCTCCCCAGGTCAGGGGAAAACAGACTTTCCCGTGGGATTTCACCACCCCAAGCAAAGGGGGGTGAAGAGGTGTCCTCTTACCCGTCACCATTGAACGAAAGAGATCAGATACAGGAGACAAGCCTGTCATCACCTCTTTTTTCATACCCTGCACCTCCGGTCACTGCAGAACCAGCACCTGCAGCCCGGGCAGAAGAAGCAAAAGAGCCAAGCGGACCGCAACCTGGTTTTAATGCTCCCGAGAACAGGAGACATGGGCTCCAGATCATCGGTCAATTTGCCAATCTCTATATCTTTTGTCAGTCCGGGGATGATCTGCTGGTAATAGACCAGCATGCCGCCCACGAACGCATACTCTTTGAAAAACTGAAACAGCAATTCCTCCGTAATGCTATTGCTCGCCAGACCCTGCTCTTTCCTGAGACCGTGGAGCTCTCAGTTGCCGATATCCAGAAAGTTGAGCAGTATAGCGATGAAATAGATAAAATGGGCTTTACCATACGGGAATTCGGAGGCAGTTCCTATGTCATCTCAGCAGTTCCTGCCCTTGGCGGGCACAGCTCTCCAGTCGAACTCTTTCTCGACATCCTGGAACAGTTCGACGGTAGTCATACAAGCAACAGAAGAGGGTCCATACTGGAAGACGTCCTTGCTTCCATGGCCTGCAAGGCCGCAGTCAAGGCAGGAGATGCCCTGGCATCGGAAGAGATTGAGGCACTCCTGGATAACATGGCCAGGGCAGACCTCTTCTCTCACTGCCCCCATGGCAGGCCGGTACTGAAGGTTTTCACTGACACTGATATCAAAAAATGGTTTCATCGTACCTGAGAAAGGGCGGGAACCATGTTAAAAGATGTCCATCATGGGATTATGACATTACCAATGAAGAAAAAAACACTCTCCTGCACTCTCATCTTCCTCTTCCTCTTCCTGGGCGGCTGTTCCAAAAAACCTGTCAGCCGGGTGATGGAAACCACTGCCTACTGCGGCTGTTCCAAATGCTGCAGCTGGGAGCGCGGCAGCTGGGCCTACCTGAAACTGGATTTCTGGAATCGGTATGTGAGCGCAGGTAAAGGAGCAGGACGCGATTACACAGGAAAAACGGCCAGCGGGACCTATCCAAGAGAACCCCAGGAAGGTTTCTTTTCACTGGATTCAGTACAGCGACCATGGGTGATTCCCGGTCGCCTGATCTTTTTCCCCTGGTATTTTCTCCCGGAAGACGGCACCATAGCTGCAGATACCAAGTACTACGCATTTGGTACCAGAATGTATATTCCCGGCTATGGCTGGGGAGTGGTCGAAGATAGAGGAGGGGCCATCAAAGGCCCAGACAGGATTGATCTCTACTTTGACTCCCACGCAGAGGCACTGCAATGGGGACGACGTAAACTTGCTGTCTCCATTGTAAAGCCGTAACAGTTGATGTTGATCAGGCTGTGAGTCTATCAGGCTCAACAGCCAATCCCCTTGAACAGCTTCCCTGACACTCTACAGCCTGGCTTCGGCAAACGAAAACTCAAAATAGTCGGGATAAGTACCTTGACGAAATACTTTCAGGCCAGAACTTACGCAGAAACTCTTTTTAAGTTCCCCCTCTAATCAACGCAAATAACACCATGACAACACAAACAATTCATATTACCGGCGGCGGCCTGGCAGGCTGTGAGGCTGCATGGCAGGCCGTACAACAGGGATGTTCAGTACGTCTCTATGAGATGAAACCGCAAAAATTCAGCCCGGCCCACGAGTTGCCCCTCCTGGCCGAGCTGGTCTGCAGCAACTCCCTGCGCTCTAATGCTGTCACCTCCGCTGTTGGATTGCTCAAGGAAGAGATGCGTCGCCTAGGCTCTCTTCTCATCAAGATTGCCGATGAAACTGCGGTTCCTGCCGGTCAGGCGCTGGCCGTTGACCGTGGGAAATTTGCTGCCAGGGTCACAGAAATTATCGAGAATCATCCACTCATAGAGGTAATTCATGAAGAGAGAAAAGAACTCGTTGCCACTGCCGATGCCCCGCTCATCCTGGCCACCGGTCCCCTGACCTCGGAGGCCATGGCCGACACCTTGGCAGAGGTCACCGGCCGTGAACGTCTGGCCTTTTACGATGCCATTGCGCCCATCGTCTCTGCGGAATCGCTCAATATGGAGGTCATCTATTCCAAATCGCGCTGGGAGGACGGCCCTGGGGATTATCTCAACTGCCCCATGGACAAGGAACAGTATCTCGCCTTCATAAACGCCATGGCAGAGGCAGAGACAGTGCCCCTCAAATCCTTTGAAGAGCCAAAATATTTTGAAGGGTGTCTCCCCGTTGAGGTAATACGGGCCCGTGGAGAAGATACCCTGCGTTACGGTCCGATGAAACCAGTGGGTCTGCGAGACCCCAACACCTGGAAAGATCCTTATGCAGTGGTTCAGTTGAGGAAAGAAAACAAAGAAGGAACATTCCTCAACCTGGTGGGTTTTCAAACCAAACTCACATACTCGGAACAAAAACGAATTTTCAGAATGATTCCGGGTATGGAGAACGCTGACTTTGTCCGCCTCGGCTCCATTCACCGAAATACCTTTGTCTGCGCTCCGGAACTGCTGGAGCCGAGCCTGCAGCTGAAAAAAGCACCTGCAATCTACCTGGCAGGCCAGCTTTCAGGCGTAGAAGGCTACGTGGAATCCACTGCCATGGGACTGCTGGCAGGACTCAATGCCGCCCGCAGCGTCCAGGGAAAAGCAGTGGTCGTACCACCACCGGAAACCGCCCTTGGTGCCCTGATCACCCATCTCACCAAGACTGACCCCGCCTGTTTCCAACCCTCCAATGTCAACTTCGGTCTCTTTCCTGCCTGGAAAAAGAAGGTCCCTAAAAAACTGCGCGGAGAAAAGCGAAAAGAGATGGCCCTTGCCGCCCTTGTACTGTGGCAAGAGGAACTTGACAGAAGTTAAAGGTGACCTGAAGACTGCCAAACTCTTTCTTGACCCAGGATGTTCAACTTATAATTTTCACAAAAAAAGGGTGTTGCAGTAATTACTGCAACACCCTTTTTACTTACGGCAAAGCCTGTTATTTTTCACTCTGCTTCCCGCTCCACAAAACCCCAATAGGGATAATCCACCTCATAGTCTGCAACCAATCCTGGACTGTGCTCACGACTGGCCACCAGCCAGAGTTTGTTCCTCCTTCTCTGCATGGAGGCAGAAGCCAAGGGGTCCCAGTCGGGAAAAAGTACCATAGCATTGTCAGCACTGTATTCAATATCTCCCGAAGCTTTAAAGGCCCCCAGATGCGGAGTCTCCTCATAGCTGCCGCCAACCCCTCGAGAAAGCTCTGAAACAACAAGAAAAGAGACATTCAGTTCATCACGGATGGATTCCATCTCCCTGAGCCAGGCATCAATTCCTGTCCTGCGCTCGGAAAAATCCTTAAAGGGTAACTTATGTAGACTGTCTATCACCACAACGGGATAGTCACAGTTAGTCTCATGACGAATAAAATCGATATGCCTGCGCATGATTTCAGGCGTCACCTGCCTGTCATTGATCACCCGGAAAAAGGTGAGCATCTCTTTAAACCGTCCGCAGGCATCCCGGTATTGCTTTTCTTCTTCCCCCAGCTCCTCTTTCACTATTGCCTCTGTTGACAATTTACTGAGACGGCAAAGGGTACGCTGATAGATTTTCTGCCTGCCATTCTCAAAATCATAATAGAGTACCGGAATTTTCCGCAGGGCCATCTCTGTTGCCACCTGAATCAGGAAAGTGGACTTTCCTGATTTAGGAGCGCCACCAATTATGTTAATTCCATGAACACCGTCCAAGGCCTTATCCATCAGAGGAAAGCCTGTTTTAAGGGCTGCATAGGATGTCCCGGCCTCCATGGAAAGCTGCTCAAAAAAATGATCATGCTCTCTTGCAGGGGTGACAAAGGGAGAAAAGGCCTTGGAGGCCTTGATCATGGATGAAACAGCAACACGAAAATTCTTTCCCTTATCCTGGGCCAACTGCCAAAGTGAATAATTTTTCGGCAGTCCGACAGGCCACCTGAAAGGACGCACCTTGTAACCGATGCGCGAGGCAACGTTGCGCATACTGACCTCAGACTCGCCACTGTTTTCAGTGACAAGAAAAAGGGTCTTGATAAAGGCAAACTGTTCAGGATCAATCTGTTCCAGATTCTGGCAATCCGGCACGGCAACACCCGGAAAACCCAGTTGTTTCAAAACGAGAAGGTTGTCCTCTCCCTCACAGAGGAACAGGCTTCCATTTTCGCAATATCCGATATCCTGGACATTGAAAATCCGAGATTTCTCTCCAAAAAGCTGTTCATCCCCGTGCCAGAAAAAATCCTCTTTCCGTCCCGGAAAAACACATCGGGCCGCATAACAGTTGCCATCCTCCTGAATATAGGGATAGACCAGATAACGACCATTAAATCCGACAAGCTGGTCTGCCAGGAGATCTTCCCCCACTCCGGCCTCCTGGAAGCGAGCCAGCAGGCCGCTGGTCAGGTTCTCCTGGTAGGACTTTATTTCCTGGTTCAGATTTGTAACAGGATAATCTGTCTTTTTCAGTAAGGGCTCCCGGTCTGGATCATACCCGGGTACCTGCACCGGATCCAGACCTGACAACTTGGCAAACCAGAGAGGAAATCCACCGGGAACACAACGATTCAGGCAACGGAAATAGCCATGAAAGAAGCCCTCTTTCTTGAGAAAAACGACAAACCGTCCATGGGCTTCAAACCCTTTGTCTCGGCAAAAGGGGCAATCGGCAGTGAGGTAGTTTTTTTCAACTTGCGGATTGGAAAGATTACGCAGGTAGAGACTCGCTATTGCTTCATTCTGATCCATGTTTTTTAGTCTCTGATAAAATGTATTCGATGGGTATCAGGTCCTGAGAAAATCAGCCTGCATCAACCAGGGCCTGCAATGTCTCTTGCTCCAGGGGCTGATCAAAACAGATATGAACTGAACGCCCCATATCTGCAGAATGCTGACTACAGACAGCTACGACAACGCCTGAGACAGTGGTCTCCACATTCTGCCTTGTCCCTGCAAAGGAAACCTCGACACGTTGACCCAGTAGCACACGAGCATCTTTTCTTCTTGAAATTCTGGAGTAAAAGGCGACCCCTCCCGTAGAGATGTCACTCCCCTCACCCCGCAATGTGTTTCCAGTGGGTCTGCCCTTATCATCCAGTATGGCAAGGGCAACAGAGCCTGAGATTGCATGCCGTTCAGCCTCCCGTCGATCAGCCCCGGAGGTCATGAAAAAATTACTCACCTGATCAGAACGTATACAGAAATCCTGGAGCTTAGGCTCAAGAGCCGGATACACCTCGCTCCATTTTTCCATATTCTCAATGGAGAGACTGGAGAGTTCAACTGGTCCCATGGTTGCGGCATTGAGGGTCCAGACCGAGTCATCAAAGAATGAACTTCCCCCAAAGACCTGCCCCGGTCCCAGGGTCTTGATCAAGGTCTCATTCTCTTTTTCCTGATAAAAAAGTTTCACCCTTCCCTTATTGATAAAAAAGAGACGCCACTCTCTATCTCCCTGTTTCGCAATAGTGGTTTCAGCTGGACAACTCTCGTGTTGAAGTGCATGATAAAGGGTGTTGAACTCCTCAGTGCTCAGCAGATCATAGAGATCTGACCAGATAATGATATGGTCCTGATCAATGGAGGCACTCTTGGCCTCTTCTATGTACTCTGCCGCCTTGATAATATCCGACAAGGCCATGGGGTCGATCTCAATGAGTCGCAGACGCAGGGCCTCGGCACTGTCAAACTGTCTGAGCCCGGCTGTTTTTTCTATGAGCTCAACAAGTATTCCCTTTGCAGCCACTTTTTTATCCTGCTGAAGATAGGCATAGACCTGCTTTTCATCTGGATAGGAGGTAATGCACTCATATTCAGCAACAGGATGGGTTGCGGCCTCCCTGCTTTCCCTGTTCTGTTCTTCATCGTCCAGGATTTCCTGGTCCTGCACCTGCTCCGCCCTGTTCATCTCCTGGATCAGGGCTATGGCCTGTTCAGCAGCACCAACACTCTCCCTTCCCAGTTGTTTATCTCGCCTGTCAATAATCTCCTGAAGTGGAGAAATAGCACTCACAGCCCCACTGGCACCGAGTGTGTTGCAAATTTCTATAACCAGCGTTTTCTTCTGAGGTCCTTTATAGAGTCGGCACTCCTCAAGCAGCTCAACCAGTGGGGCCACAACAGCGTCATCTGCCAGCCGCCGCAGACTTCTCACCACATGCGTCTTAAAACGTACACTGGCCATGAGGAGAACCTGAAGGAGATATTGTTGGGTCAACGCGCCCCCGATTTTCACAATACAGTTCAAGGTCTCCTGTCCTACCCGCAGGTCTTCATGGGCGATATATTCAAGGACAGCTTCTGCATCTTTTTCAGAGCCTGTCTCAGCCAGCAGCCTGATAAGGTTCCGTTTACCAAACCACGGCATGGGCTCGGCAAGACGCTCCAGAAGAAGGGGAGGAAGTTGTTTTCCCATTCCGCTGAGGATTTTTAACAACCTGATACGCTCACCACGACTCTCTGAGGCGAGCAAGGTATCCAGCATAAACCTGGCAGCAACAGGTCCCTGCATGGAAATCTTCCTGCAGATCATCTCATCAACGGGTTTAACGAAACACCTTTCCAGATAGGACTGCAAAATAGCCGGGTCAACACCCTTATCCTGAACATATCCGACAAGGGTTCGTATGGCTTCCGATTTTTCCAGGCCCCCTGAACGAATATGAAAAAACACATTCAAAATCTGCTCAGCCAACTCGTCATTTTCAGCCTTCCAGGCATGGGTCATCATTGCCTGCAGGGCAACGACATAGTTCTCATAACTCCTATCAGCGATTTCCGCCTCACGGATCCATGCCAGACAGACCGGAGTAAGTTTTTCCAGCCAGCTCCACCGCTCGAGAACCGCAAGTTTTGCTGCCACGCCTCCAATACAGTGACCAAGAAAAGGACGAATCGTATTATCCTGTTCTTTCAAGCCAGTTACCATGTTCTGAATAATGGACGCAGCCAGGGGTTCTTTGTCGTTGGCCAGGAGTTTTTCAATGGTGGCAGGGAGGTTGCGACGGACTTCCTCATTTCGAAGACTCTCCATTTCCCCCTTGGCAAGACCAATGATGCTTGCATGAACCCTTTGACCCTTTCTGCCCTGCTCAGTTTTCTCCAAAATCTCCTGCGTGGCCACTGCGGCCTGGAACTGCTTGCCACGGGGAGTTGCCATGAGCCGCGTATAGCCATGGTAGAGCGCCTTCAACTGCGGAATCAGCCTCTTATTCCCCTCCCCTCCTTTTTCCTGCTGCTCCTGCATCCAGCTCAGCAGATTTTTCATTATCACGCTGTCAATAACCTTGACCTGTGCGTTGTAGAAAGAATCACCAAAGGGGGGAGAAAACTCCTGACACACAAACATGAGCGCAGAGGCCTCATCCAGATAAGGAGCGAGCAGAGCAGCAGTCTTGGCAGCAATGTCTGCGACCTGTTTCTCTTCCAGGAAAGAGCCGATCTTCTCCACCATCAGTGAAAAAACAGGAGAAACGACAATGATATGATCCTTCTGCAGGAGTTGAAGCAGTGAATAGGTTGCAGCAGCAATAAGATGAACGGTTTTCTCAGGAGTTTGAAAAATATGCTGCAATTCCCTCCCCGCCGCTGCTCCTTTCTTCATACCCAGCAGATAGAGAATATGCTCCCGGCGCACCCCACCCCGGGATAACTCCTGCAAAACCCGCTCGACTTTCTCCTTTCGTTTTTTCTCTTCTTCATCCTCCCTGGAAACAACAAACTGCTCCGGAAAGTTTCCACCCAAGCCGAGATGCTCAATAAATTCCCTGCTGCCTCCAGTCTTTTGTATCTGTTCAGGGGTGGCAGAAAAGACAGAGAGGATCTCCTTGAATGTTTTTCTATCAAATCCTTTTCTCAGGACCAGCTCAGGGAGTTCCATTTTTCGCAACTGCTCATGAAATGTCAAAAGCTGAAGATGCTCCTCTATTCGTTTGTCAACAACCTCTCCAGACAACATGGGAGATCCATCCTGCAGAGAAAAACGTAACAAGTCGTATTTTCGCAAAAAAGCCTTTATTCCCTGATAGGCCTTTTCAGTGGCACCCGTCACCTTGACAGACTGCTCAGGATAAAGACGGAGGGCAGTAACCGCTGCGTTCATCAACTTCAAGGTTTCCAGACTTTCCCGTTGCCTTTCGACATTTGTCATAAAACACACCAAGTAGTCAGATAGTGATAGTATTTATCCATTCACAGGAGGAGGGAATTTAATAATGATATTCATATCCTCTGTCTTGTTCAAACTGGAAAACAGAATGAAAATATGAAATTTTTCCCTATGTTATTTAGCTACCCTCAATCACCACAAAAGTCAAGAAAGCCACCGCAAATTCAGGTAGAAACAGGTCTGGCCAGGAGCTGTAAAAAAGGAAGAGGGTTGTTTCAGGAAGTGATCAGTCCATGACGAGTCAGCATTTCCAGGAACTCACAGAGAGGCAAGCCAACGACATTTGAATAAGAACCCTGGATCTTCCGCACAAGAAAAGCGCCCTTTCCCTGGATACCATAACTTCCTGCCTTATCAAGGGGCTCTCCGCTTTGCACATAGGCCCACGCCGTCTCCTCGCTGAAATCCCAAAAAGAGACACATGTTGTTACCGTACATACCTCGCAGACAGACAGGCTTTCATTGACCAGACAGAGTGCAGTCTGTACCAGATGATCAGTTCCGGATAGTCGCATAAGCATTGCCAGTGCCCTGTGCTTATCCTCAGGCTTTTCCAGGACCATGCCTTCACAACAGACTACGGTATCGGCTGCAACAACCCAGGCCTCTCCATTATCCTGCGCCACAGCCCTGGCCTTTTCCTTTGCCAGTCGCTGTATATAGGCAAGCGATGATTCACCTGGGTAAATCTTCTCCTCAATATCGGCTGGCAACACACGAAAGGAAAGACCTAGATCTTCAAGATAGGCACGCCGCCGAGGTGAAGCGGATGCGAGAATTATTTCTTCTGTATTGTAAAATATCCGGGACATGATGACCAAACTGTAAAAAGGGTATTATTGTCAGGAGTTCTCCCTTACTATGTTATAAAAAAATGCTGGGAAAGTCTCTTTTTCTTCATATATGCTTTTTATTTTCCTTGGCAACCAGACAAAGGAGCACCACGTTTCACATGTCTTGGAAAACCTGTTATAGTAAGGGGATCACAGTCGCCAAAAGGTGTCGCCTTCTCCTCTTACAAACACTATGAAAATTCTCACTGTCTCAGACAAGGTCGTAAAGGAACTTCTCGAAAACCCGGCTGACCTGCTCCCGGCACCACCGGACCTGATCCTGGCCTGTGGAGACCTGCCCCCTGAATATCTGACCGACCTGCGGGAACAACTTGATGTTCCTCTCTATTTTATCCAAGGTAATCACGACATCCGCTACAAGGACTCGCCGCCTGTGGGCTGCACCAATCTCCATGCAAAGATGACCAAAGAGCAGGACCTCTACATCATGGGTTTCAGCGGTTCCCGCTGGTATAATGGAGGAATCAATCAGTACACTGAGGGCGAAATGAAAAAAACTGTTCGCAGCCTCTGGCTCCAGCTGTTACAACAGCGTAGGGTGGACATCATCATGACCCATGCCCCGCCCAGGTTTATTCATGACCAGGAGGACCCCTGTCACAAGGGATTTAAAACGTTTACAACTCTCATCGAGAAACATAACCCGACCTATTTTATCCATGGACATATCCATGCTTTTTTTAACGACCCCGTAGACCGCATCACCAAAGTCAAGCAGACAAAGGTAATCAACAGTTATGGATTTTTTTTCTTTGAAACAGAAACTGTGGCCGAGTAGGAAAGAAAATGACAATGATGCTGTGCCCCAGGACAAGCCGCAGAAAGAAGGGTCCTTTGATCAGATCAGAGAAGCGGAAAAGGCCTACGAGGCGGTAAAACGTGGCGTGGCCACGGTTCCTCTGGACAAGATTGTGGGTTCAGTGGGACGCTATTCCGACTTTGACAAACAGTTTCGTCTCCAGGGAGCAGGAAACGAGGACCGCTTGCAATCCGTGACCCAGGCATTACAGGAAGGACGCCCTATCCCTCCGGTGTCCCTCTACCAGATCAAAGACAAATATTATATCGTTGACGGCCACCACCGGGTGACAGCCGCCAGAAACCTGGAACAGAGCCATATCCAGGCCACTATTCTGGAGCTCCTTCCCTCGGAAGATACCGTAGACAACAGGCTCTACCTGGAAAAAATCGATTTCCGGGACAAATTGGGCCTGACCCGCGCCCTGGAACTGACTGAACCTGGACAAAGCGAATATCTCCTCCAGCAGGTAACCACTCATCAGCAATATCTGGCGGAAGAGCAGCAGCAGGAGGTCAGCCTGCAGGAAGCTGGCGCAGACTGGTATCGGACCATCTACCTGCCACTCAAAACCTTGATTAAAAACAGCGGCCTGTTACGCTCGTTCCCGGACAGGACAGTGGATGATCTCTATCTCTACATCTCTACTCACCAGTGGCAAAAAGAAGCCAAACGGCGATATGGTATCGGTGTGGACAAGCTGATCCCCAGAGACATGGAGACTTTTCGCAGGAAGATGGCGAGTAGGAAAAAGGATGTCGAGTACCCGGAGATGAAACGCAACATCGTCGTTTTCATTCTCATCAATGTCGACGGCAAACAGGAACAGCGTGTTATTGACAAACTTTTTGCCCTGCCTGAGGTGGACGAGCTGCACTCGGTCCACGGCTCCATAGACCTGATCATCAAGGCGACTCTGAGTCGGGATCTCCTCGCCTCTGATGCCGAGGTCATCTCCCAGTTCACCCACTCCTCATTGCGCTGCATGCGGGGAATCAAGTCCACCCAGACCTTAATTCCCGGAATCTCTCTGGTGAAGCCCCCTCGCTAAAAGAGTGCCTTTAAAAAAGAGAATATCCAATATCATCCCGCCGGAGTGACCCTAAAGGACTCTGCACAGTCCCCCCTTGATCGTCGTAAGCTCCTGAACAGGAGGGAGTAATTTGAGTGTAGTTGTTGATACTTGATCTGGCAGGTATGGAGATAAGGTATGATCAAACCAGGCACTCACAGTCACCTTAACCTGTGAAATTGATAAAAGATTCAGACATTGGAGGTGGCAATATTAACATCGAAGTTAAGTATGCTGTCCCCGGAACTCTGACTCTAGGCCTGGTAAGTTCGAGTTGTATTAAGATGGCCGAAGCCAATAAAACTGGCGTGCTCGCGCGTCGTGTTTGAGCGCATCGCTATGCTTATTTGCTTGATATTGTGATGTTTTTCAAGCCATTTTCGAGGAACTCTTTGTCGTATTTTTCCGCTATTTCATCCTCTTTTGTAAGTCTTTCAAGTGGGTCCATTTCTTTAAGTTTTTGAATGCCTTTGTTTTTTAATAAATCCCTTTGTGCTAGTCGATTGCACAATTCTTCCCAAAAAACTTCTTCTTCAAATTCATCTATAAATGGTCTGTCTGATTCCGAATTTTCGTATTCAAGGGTAGGAAAATACATTTTCAGTCTGTCGTCATACATGACTAAATTTTCAAAACCAAAATCCTTAGCAAATGAGAAGATCTTTTGTTCAATTTTTTTATAGGGTCCAGATTTAGGATTATCTCCAATTTTATGAGAATTCATTACCCATTCCGAAATTGACAATATATCAAGAAGTAGCCTGTATTCTTTTTTTGGTGAGATGGATTTTCATAGGGGCACTGTTTTTTCATGAAACATAACGTTTGAGCTCAGGGGCCAGCGGAGGTTTACAGCAACCAACTTTGATTAACCTGATCTTTTGGCAGCAGGACTGAACTTCGAAAAACCGCGCTGCCCGCTGGTCCCTTGCGGCGGTTTGTTAGGAAATTAATAGTTTCGGCATCGCCACTAAACGTATGGTTATGTACTTATAAGTGTTTCTGCAATATCATCCAATATTTCATCATAATCCTCTGCGTTTCTTATCCCAGCATCTCGTAAATTTTCCAGATTCTCTGCTGTTGCATTGTCTAGAGCTGTGTCAGCCCCATACAGATCTGGCTGAATTCTATAAAATTTAGGATTCTCAATAGTTGAAGCGATTTGATTCATATGATAGCTTGTCATTTGAGGACCACCTTCTAGAGCAATATCTATTGACGGTTTTGCCCATCCTAATGGCCCCCAATCTTTAATTTCAGGATAAGTATATCTCCGTAGCTGTTTTCCTGTTCCAAGTGAAACAATCACCATATCTTTAATTCCGTTAACTCCATCGAATTTGATTGCTTCTGAATAGGCACACAACGTTGGATCATTTGTCACCATACCACCATCTACTAAAACATATTTTTGCCTTAAAGGGTCCAATGAATATATACGTGCTGCTTCAAAATAGGTCGGTGCGGCAGTACTACCACGTAAAGCATCTCTTACAAGAAAATCCTTGTTCTTCTCAACAGCATTATGCTGCTTAAAAATGATTGGCAAGCGTCGTTTGACGTCATAAGAGACAAGGCATGTAGGCTTAAGCAATTCACTGATTTTTGTATCGCCAAAGGCGGTTTTTAATACCCTTTCAAGCTCGTTTGCTGAATATTTTTCGTCACTTATGCCTCCTAACGTCCCAATGGATCTCCAGAATCCGACATCAAATATTTCATCTCCATCTTCAAGGTAGAAGTTTACAGCCTCCTTAGCAGAAAACCGCGGCCTATTATGCTCACCTGGGCATACATAAGCTGCACTTAGAATGGCGCCGGTACTGGTCCCTGCGACCAAATCGAAGTAGTCTCCTAATTTTGCACTAGAATCTCCTGATTTAATCTTTAGTTTTTCTTCAAGTGATACCAAAATCTGCCCTGGCAGAATACCTCTAATTCCCCCCCCATCAATAGATAATATTCTCATTTTCTTCATCCTGTAGTGTGTGTTTTGATCTATTATATGTCTTACGTGATTACGTTAAAAAAAATAATGAATTACCGTATATTGCTATAGATTCCTAACGGCAAAGCTAAGTTGCCCGCACGAGCTTGGCTAAAGAGTATATGCCCTGCCACCGTGCTTGCGGGAAAGAGCCAGTCTGCGGGTCAACTTGAGCGCATTGTTAGGTGAATTTAGCGTAAAATTTCACGTTGTACTTGTTGTTCTAATTGATCTTGATATTGTGGTTGGTAACTGTGTTTTAGAGATTGGATTTCTGACTGTATTTTTTCTTCTTCGTCTTTCTTTAGCTTTCTAGAAACTTTATTGTTAATTTTGTATTTCGGAAGAATGAACGGCTTGTTTTCTGGTATAGAATATTTTGTTGTTTTTGATTCATGAATGTCTTTTAGGATTAGCTGTAGGCTTATTATTTGCTTGTTTAGCAGCTCTATTTTCTCCTGAAGCCCAACGATATTATCTGTTAAAGTAGTTTGGCTAGCTTTTAATTCTGATTGTGTACTT
Source organism: uncultured Desulfocapsa sp. (assembly GCA_964409855.1). Classification (GTDB taxonomy): domain Bacteria; phylum Desulfobacterota; class Desulfobulbia; order Desulfobulbales; family Desulfocapsaceae; genus Desulfocapsa. The sequence goes on along the minus strand of CAYPEU010000061.1, from coordinate 1,370 downwards.
ATGAGAGAGTTCTGGTTCACTCTTAATTTTGCAGTATGTTTTCCAACGGTATCATCGATGGTCGTGACTTTGTTCCACACAATTGCTGCAGCTCCTACAAACACAGCAGCTACTAGAACAGATACTGCATTATTTACTATACCTTTCCAGTCAATCATTGCTTATCTCCTGTATTACCTAACGTCGCAAATCATCGGCAAAATAAAGCTGTAGAGCGAAGCGGCGCAGCTTTATTTTGTCCGAGTGAATTTGCCTTGTTAGATAATTTATGTTTCACAATATTTCTTTAACCATCCTTCTAGTTCATTTGGTCCTGCTAATTTAATTCGATATGGGTTTTTACTTTCAAACCTTTTAGCCACAGGAGCAAACTCACATGTTGAGACCAAAATACCTTTTGAAGCTTTTTCATCATTTATGGCTCCGTATAGAGCCTGAACTGGCTGTAGCCCTATTTTTTTTCTTGCAGCGTACTTCTTTGCTTGAACAAGTATAAGAAGCGGTCCCATCTCATTGTGCTTTATTAAGCGAAGATCAACTCCTTCATCACCAACACCAGGTCCAATTTCTGTTTCATAGCCAAATTTATAAAATACCTCGGCTAACAGTTCTTCGAATTGTCTCCAGTGGAGTTTATGTAATAATTCTGGATTTTTTGAAAGGCGTTCGATTAAACATCTATCTATTTCTTCATAATTCTTGAGAAGAATGTCTGTTGCATGTGTGAACTCAGATACTGGGTTTCTATATATTTCAACTTCATCCCTAACATCAACCCCAAACTTTTCTCCCAAAAATGATTTGGCTTTTTGTATGTATGCCACGGGGTCACTGTTGCTAATTGAAAATGCAGTATTTATATCACCGTAATAATCCTTTAAATACCCATTGACATAACTTGAGATAATAGTCCCTGATTGCGTTATCAATAGATAATCACAGCCATGAGCTTCGTAGAAACGGTGGCGCTTATAATCGATATACTGGTTTTTTATCTCTTCATTTTGGCCCAATACACCAATATGAAATACACTATTGTCACCTTGTGTATCCGCTTCCCACGTCACAAATGACGAGTACTCATAACTTTCCTCTAGTATTCCTATTCTTTCAAATACACCAATCATTTCGATATATCTTCTTCATCTAACGGTTGAGCTCACCAACCGCCCTAGAGCTGCCGTGAACTACGGGTGAGCCGATGAGTAACGATTAACCGATTAGAGCCGGACGTGGTAGCGGTCTGGTGAAGCGACTGGTTATCTCCTGTATTGTTAATTCGGTGTTATGTCTTCTATTTCTTGTGTTTTCATTTTGTCTAAAGGCATGCGTACTATTTCCCTCATGTTTTTTGAGAAATCAATTTTATT
>CAYPEU010000060.1:17132-18624 GCA_964409855.1 uncultured Desulfocapsa sp. | reverse complement strand
TTTTTTGCGTCCATTCACCGGGGAAGGGATTAATGTTGTTCAACTACTGTACTGCTGAACTCTTCCTTTTATTATATTCTGTTTTCCGGTACGCCCAAGGCTTTCAGGATCATTCCCAGGGGGCAGAATTTGGTGAAGCCAAACTGAAAAAGATTCAGCCCCACAAAGGCAGTGAAGAAAAGCCAGTACTTGTGAAGGAAAAGGGGATTGAAGCCGCAGTCGACGCCAAAGGCCAGGGAGAGCAGGATGAAAAATCCGGCAATGGTATGGATCCAGTCTGTTATGATCATGGGTGTTGTCCTCCTGAATAATGCAAAAAAGTTAATATATTATAGAGTTATGATTTGTTGTTTGGGCTTGGCTCCAGACAAGCCAGGGAATGTTGCGGGGTAACAATAGTACCACCTGTGCCACTTGTCCAGTGGCAAAAATAACCATTGTTGCAATGCCTGTTGAGTGAGAGCATCTTCTCTACCTGGAGGGTTCTTCCTGCAACAATGAGACATTTTTCAAGACCATGCTGGAGATCCCACACCGGAAGGCGGGCTGGTGCTGTATTCCTGAGTTTTGCAGGGATTCTTTTTGCCAGGTGATGGAGAGCGGAGAGGGAGTTTCAGCCAGGCAGGTTATAAAACCTGCCTGGCTGAGGAAAAGCCGAAATTCTTTTTCAGGTAATCATCCTTTGATGGGCCGCCTAATCTGTTTGAGAGGGGGGATCTTCTGATACAGGCTCGGTTGCAGATTCCAGGCCTGTTTCATCATCGCTGCTTGCTGCTGCCTCGACGTCAGAGACAGGGGGACTCTCCTGCACCGGTGGGGCTTCCTCTTCTCCTTGAGGAGTTGCTGCATCAATCCTTCGCAGCTCGACCCTTCTATTCTGGGCGCGTCCAGCACTTGTACTGTTATCCGCAATCGGGTTCTCAGAACCATACCCCTTGGCCTGCAGACGCTCTGCGGCAACACCCTGGGTCACCAGGTAGTTGAGGACGGCCTGGGCACGGATGGTGGAGAGCCGCTGATTGGATGCTGCATCCCCTATGCTGTCGGTGTGTCCGGCAACTTCCAGGTTGAGGTCTGGATGGTTCTGCAGGATTTTTGCGACTCTCTGTAAGACCGCGTGATCCTCCTCTGTCAGTTTGGCGGTGCCTAGTTGGAATTTGATACCTTCCAGGACCACTATGGTCTGCTCTGCAGAGCAGCCGACACGATCGACTTCCCTGCCTGGAGCAGTGTCAGGACAGAGGTCAAGGCGATTCACCAGCCCATCCTGATCATTATCCTTCTCGCAACCTTCTGCATCCACTTCAGCACCGGGTTCCGTGTCGGCACATGTGTCTCCGGCATCGGATACCCCATCGTTGTCACTGTCAATGGTGTGGAGGAAGAGCGTATCACGCTCGGTCTGCAGAGCAGCCAGCTTTGCTTCCAAGGCAGTAATTTTTTCCTGCTCTGCAGCAAGTTTGTTCCGAGAGTCACTGAGCGCTGCTGCCAA
>CAYPEU010000060.1:0-17032 GCA_964409855.1 uncultured Desulfocapsa sp. | reverse complement strand
GTCCTGATTTTTTGTCTCCAGGTCGCTTGTGGTTTCTGCTTTTTCCTCCAGGGCGGCAAGTTTTTCCGATGCTTCGGCAGCACTGGCTTCCAAGGCAGTAATTTTTTCCTGCTCTGCAGCAAGTTTGTTCTGAGAGTCACTGAGCGCTGCTGCCAAGTCCTGATTTTTTGTCTCCAGGTCGCTTGTGGTTTCTGCTTTTTCCTCCAGGGCGACAAGCTTTTCCGATGCTTCGGCAGCACTGGCCTGTAATTCATTATTCTGCTCAGCGAGTTCCCTTCCTGTCTGCAGCGCATCCTGCAGTTGAGTGGCGAGTTCTTGTTTTTCCTTGGTGAGCAGGGTGATCTGTTCTTCACTGTTCTGGAGTTTAACGGTATGTTCTTCAGAAATGGCCTTAGCAGCAGCGACCTCTTCAATGAGTCTTGAAATCCTTAATTCCTGCTCCTCCATGGCACTGTCGGCCTCGGTACTCTTTTGTGCGCTTACCTGTTCCAGATTTGTCTGGAGCGCTGCGATCTGGACATTGTTTTCTGCCAATTGCGCCCTTACGTCCTGAAGAGCATCCTCTTTCTCAGCGATCTCTGTTTCCAGGGAGCTTGCTTTTTCCAGGGCCGCTTGGAGTGAGGATTCTGCGGCCGAAAGTTTTTCGCTGAGATCTGACTGGGCCTCTTCCTGGCTGCCAGCCTGCTGTAACAGCTGTTCCTGAAGGGATCTGATCTGTTCCGCCTGCTGCTGGCCCTCTTCGTTCACGGCCGCCAGTTGGTTTTTCACCTCTTCATATTGATTTTTCAGTGCACTATATTTTTCCTTCTCCTGGGAAAGGGCAAGTTTGACCGGTTCAATCTCTGTTGAAAGGGACTGGCTGGCAGCTTGTTCCTGAGCCAATGCAGCCTCTGCACTCTTCAGCGCCTCGCTCAGTTGGGAGATCTCTTTTTGGGCTTCCTCAAGGCCGGATTTTGCCGGGGCAAGCTCTGTTTTCAGGGAGTTATTCTCTTCCCTGATGGCATCAAGAGTTGTCTCGGCCTGGCTGAGCTCATCAGTCAGTTCTTCGTTTTTGTGCGTTGTCTCAAGCAACTGTTGCTCAAGTGCGCTGACTTTTTCCTCCAGGGTGGTGGAAACTCCGCTTGCCTCTTCTTTTATTGCCCTGAGTTCTTCCTCGTTGTCGGCAAGGCTGGCTTTCAGCTCGGCCAGTTCCTGCTCCTTGTTTTGCTCAACAAGGAGCAGTCTGTTGATCTCCTCGACCATCTGCTGGCCATTTGCCTGCAGTTTGGCAATTTCAGCTGTTCCTTCGGCCAGAAGTCCTTCCCTGACCTGGATGTCATAACGCAGGCTTGCAATGAGTGAGTCCTGGTCTCTGAGAGTGGCATGCAAACTGTTATTGATAAGCTGTAACTCCCTGGCCTCTGCAATTGCAGCCGGGAAGAGGGCCTGCTCCTTGACCTTAAGCCGCTGCAACTCTTCTTGGACAATACGAAGTTCATTATCCTTCTTGGCAAGGGCGGCGGAGAGGGCTGTTATTTCATCTTTCGCAACAGGAGGTTTGTCATGGGCGAGCTTTTCAATCAGGACCTGGAGCTCATTGTCCAGGGCCTCTTTTTCATTGTTGCTTTTGCTGACCATTGTTTCTTGCAGCTGGATGGGAGCTCCAACCTGCTCTAATTTGAGGAGCAGCTCTTCAATCATCTTATTTTTCGCTTTCAGGTCATCCAGGACCAGGTTGAGATTTAAACGATTATCTGAAAGTCTGGCCTTGAGGAGAGAGGTCTCCTCTGCTGCCTGCTCCAGTTGCTCTTTAAAGGATTTGAGGAGCAGCTCTTTCTCCTCCAAGGTGACACCGATCTGATTTATTCTGGCCTCACGCTGGATGAGTGTTGCCTGCACCCCTTTGAGCTCTGCGGCAGTTTGAGCTGCCAGCAGGTCTGCAGAGGTTTTTGCTTTTTCTGTCTCGGTCAACAAGAGCTGATGTCGTTCAAACTCCTCCTGCATGCGGCCAAACTCAGCCAGTTGCCTGCCGGCACCTGTTAACTGCTCTTGCAGGTCATCAAGCTGCTGCACGTGGGCGAGCTTTTCTTTTTCTGCGGCTGCAAGGTTGCTTGTGAGTTCCGAGATTACCGCAGCCTTGGTCTTGTCATTTGCAACAGCGGTCTCTAGCTCTTGCAGAATTTCGGTTATTTTCTGATCCTTCTTCTGAGCAGAATGGGTGATGTCTTTCATGTCCAGGGTCAACTGGGCACTTTTCTGCATTGAAAATATAAGAAACAGGAGCATGAGAGAGAGAGCCAGAACGCTGCCGAAGATTATTTTAGTTGTCGTACCCATAACGGTTTCCTCCAGGAAAAGGCAGATACTAGAGACGTGTTTGAAAAAATGTCTTTTCGTCCAGCAGGACGATTTGATTATTCAATAATTCTCTCATGATACCAATAAATATCAACGAAAGAGTAGGGACTTATCTGCAATGATAATTGTTTTTGCAACTTAATCTTAAACGAAAATGATAATTTTTCAAGGTGGTCGTGTGTAGATTTATCTGAGTTGTATTGCCAACTATAATGAAATTTTCTGCTCTTGGAAAGGATCAAAAGTGAACTTATGCACGAATTGTCGGAGGGGAAACCGGTAGGAAAAGCGCTGTGACGCTATCAGGTGTGGAAAAACAGTTGCAGGAAGGTGGCTGAAGCAGCTGAACCAGGGAGGGGAAAGAAATGTATCCCTCTCCTTTCAGACAGCCTTAAACACTGGGGCAGAAAAGGGTCTGCATGGTCTGCATCAACTCAATGATTCTCGGATCGGTAATCCGGTTGTAGATGAAGTTTGCGTCCTTGCGATAATCAATGATCCCCTGGCTTCGCAGGATGTTCAAGTGTTGGGAGACGTTGGCATTGGTGGTCTTGACCTCTTCCCTGATATCCCCAACAGAGAGCTCCTTGTCCTGCAGCAGGCAGAGAATTTTTAAACGAATGGGGTGAGACATTGATTTCAGCAGTTTGGACATGGCGTCTATTTGTTCATTTTGCATAACTGTTTTCCTGGTGGTGGCTGAAGTAATCGGTTTAATTTTGTAAACGGTCGTTCTTGGGAAAGAGGACCAGGTAAAGCAGGGCAGACAGTCCTGCTATGCACATATACATATACATGTCAGGAATAATTCTGTTTTCCGGACGAAAGAGTGCCAATAAGGAGAGGATGGGCAGGAGCTGGTAGCCCAGGCGATGGCTCAGTAGCAGTTCCCGAATAATAAAGAAATGAATCATTGGCCCAATGAGGGCGAGGATTGCAGAGATATCAAAACGGCCCTGGACATAGACAAAAAGGCACTGTTTGATTGTAAGAAGAGCAAGAAGGATGATCAGAAACAGGGTGATGAGAAATGTCTTTTTACGACGATCATGAGAGGGAAGGTTGTTGAGCAGATGAATCAGCTCATCCCTGTCTCTGTCCGGGACCAGGGCCTCGTAGATCTGTTTTTTGCTCTGATTGTTTCGGAGCCGGATCTTTATCTCTTTTTCCAGAGTGTGTTGCATTTTGTAAATGATGTCGCCAAGAAGCACTGTTTTTCTCAGCGCATTTGTATGAAAAATCCTAAGAGTTTAAAAAGTTAGCCTATCATTACTGGTTTTTCCGGAGAAAGAAAAGGGAAATAAAAAAAACCAACATAAGAAAATTTGATGATTGGATCAAATTTATTGATTTGAAGAAAACCTGTAAATGGGGATATGGTACGACCCTTCAGGATGGTGGGGTGGTGTCCTGAACTGAATCTGAGAATAATTAATCTGGATTACCGGAGTTTAGTGTATCAACGGAATTGATGGCCGAGATCCGGTGATCGTAGAAAACTGACTTACAAAGGGAGAATTGCAAATGAGTTCAAGTGACGACAAAATCACAAGCCTGTTAAGTGAAGGACGTACCTTTGAGCCTCCTGTGGAGGGACGAGAAAATGCCCACGTGGGAGATCTTGACGCCTATAAAGAGGCCTACCAGAAATCCATGGATGATCCGGAAGGCTTCTGGGCAGAGCGGGCCGAAGAGCTTGTGACCTGGGACAAGAAGTGGGACACCGTGCTGGATTATGATTTCGACAAGCCTGAGATCAACTGGTTCAAGGGCGGCAAGCTGAATATGTCCTATAACTGTCTTGATCGTCACCTGGAAAATGGTCGCCGCAACAAGGCCGCCATTATCTGGCAGGGTGAGCCTGAGGAAGATGTCAGGGTCTACACCTATCAGATGCTGCACACTGAGGTGTGCCGTTTTGCCAATGTCCTGAAGAAAAAGGGTGTGAAAAAGGGTGATCGCGTTTCCATCTACCTGCCCATGGTTCCGGAACTGGCCATTGCCCTGCTCGCCTGTGCCAGGATTGGTGCCATGCACTCTGTTGTCTTTGCCGGCTTTTCTGCCATTGCCCTGCAGAACCGTATCCAGGACTGCGAGGCCAAAGTCCTGGTCACATCTGATGCTGTCATTCGTGCCGGCAAGACCATTCCCTTGAAACCAAATGCAGACGAAGCCCTTTCCGAATGCGACACGGTAACGGATTGTATTGTTGTGCAGCGTGCCGGAAACGATGTTCCCATGCAGGATGGACGTGATACCTGGTGGCATGACGAAGTGGCAGCTGCGGATATCGCCTCCACCTGCGAGCCCGAGTCCATGGATGCCGAGGATATCCTTTTCATCCTCTACACCTCCGGTTCCACAGGAAAGCCCAAGGGCGTTGTTCATACCACCGGCGGCTACCTCACCTATGCCATGCACACCTGTCAGTGGGTTTTTGACCTGAAAGATGATGATGTCTACTGGTGTACTGCTGATATCGGCTGGATCACCGGTCATTCCTATATCCTCTACGGACCGCTGGGACTCGGCGCCACCTCTGTTATGTTCGAGGGCGTACCTTCTTATCCCGGACCAGACCGTTTCTGGAAGATCGTGGAGAAATTCCAGGTCAATACCTTTTATACCGCACCTACCGTAATCCGTGCCTTGATGCGTGATGGTGATGAACCCACCAAACGCTACGACCTCTCCAGTCTCCGTATCCTTGGCTCTGTTGGCGAACCCATTAATCCTGAGGCCTGGATGTGGTACCATGTGAATATCGGCAAGGAGAAGCTGCCCATCGTCGATACCTGGTGGCAGACTGAGACCGGCGGTATCCTTATTTCACCGCTGCCTTATGCCACCCCGCTGAAACCCGGTTCCGCCACCCTGCCGTTGCCTGGTGTGGATGCAGCTATTTATGACGAGGAAGGAAACGAGGCCTCTGCCAATGAAGGCGGTCACCTGGTCATTCGTAAACCATGGCCTGGCATGCTTCGGGGCGTGTTTGGCGACCCCGAGCGTTTCAAGAAGACCTATTTCAGCCGTTACGAGAACACTTACGACCCGGAGGACGGAGCCCGTAAGGATGAGGATGGCTATTTCTGGATCATGGGACGTCTTGATGACGTAGTCAATGTCTCAGGTCACAGGCTGGGTACTGCAGAGATTGAATCTGCCCTGGTTTCCCATCCTGCCATTGCCGAGGCTGCCGTTGTCGGCATGCCCCATCCTATTAAGGGACAGGCCATCTATGCTTTTGCCACCCCGAATACCGGTGTTGAACATACTCCTGAGCTGCTGGCAGAACTGAGGGTGCATGTGCGTAAGGAGATCGGTCCCATTGCCACGCCCGATGCCATTCAGTATGCACCTGGGCTGCCTAAAACACGAAGTGGTAAGATTATGCGTCGTGTACTGAGGAAGATCGCTGCCAATGATTTTAAGGACTTTGGCGACACCTCAACGCTTGCCGATCCTTCTGTTGTTGACGATCTGATCGACGGGAAAAAAGCTCTGGATCAGAAATGAGGGCCTTTTGGCTATGTTGAGTAGAGCCCAAATGAGCCTTCATTATCTGTCTTTCTGGGCAGTAGGCTAAACGTCTAAAAGCGGGATCTTCTTTCGAGAGGATCCCGCTTTTTTGTTGTTGAACGGTGAACAGGGAAAAATCAATGATGAAGGATGGAAAAGACAATGTCGCAGAGTGATGATGTCCATGCTGTGGCGCCGGATGTTGCGATCTCCTTTTTAAAGGGGATCATGCCCTTCAATTCCCTGGACGATGCAACCCTGAATTATCTGGCCCGCCACTGTCGTGTCGATTTTTTCCCCAAGGGAACCCGCCTCCTCACAGCGGGTGAGACGGAGATAACGCATCTCTATCTGATCCAGCGCGGCGGGGTGAAGGCCTTTATCGAGGATGATCAGGGGGAGGAAACCCTCAAGGACTTCCGGGGAGAAGGTGCCTATGTCGGAGCCCTGGGCATTATCCGTGGAACTCCAGCCAACCTGAATATCGAGACAGTGGAAGACACCTTCTGTTTTTTGTTGCCTCGCGAGATCTTTCTGAAACTGGTGCAGGAAAAGCCTGCCTTTGCCCACTATTACCTGAAGAGTTTTTCCGAAAAAATTGTCAAAACCGCCTACAGTGAACTTCGTCACCATAAGGTGTCCAAACGCAGCGGTGATGACCTCTATCTCTTTTCCGTGAAAGTGGGGGACCTGGTTAAGACCCTGCGTAAGATTTCAGCTTCAAGTTCCATTCAGGATGGTGCTGCTGCCATGGCCAAATATCGGGTAGGGAGTCTCCTTGTCCATGAGCCAAATGATGAGGAGAATATTGTTGGTATCATCACTGACCGTGATCTGCGTGGAAAAGTGGTTGCCGCAGGGCTCGATTACACTCTGCCGGTGAGAGAGATCATGACGGGTCCGGTACAGACCGTCCTTTCCCAGTCCCTCTGTTTTGACGTGCTCCTGAAGATGATGTCAACAGGAATCCATCACCTGGCAGTGGAACGTGGTGGTCGTATTATCGGTGTCGTGACTTCCCATGATATCATGCTCCTCCAGGGACACTCTCCCTATTATCTACTCAAAGAGATACGAGGACAGCAGAAGATCATTGGCCTCTACAGCCTGGCTCAGAAGATTCCCGAGGTGATTCGCGGTCTGATCAAAGAAGGGGCCAAGGCAGGCAATATTACCCAGATGATCGCCATTTTGAACGATCACATCCTGGAGCGTATGCTCGCATTGCTGGAACAGGAACTGGGCCCGCCACCGGTTCCCTATTGCTGGCTGCTTATGGGGAGCGAGGGACGTCGGGAGCAGACATTTAAGACGGACCAGGATAATGCCATACTGTACGCAGATCCGGCAAACGATGAGGAAAAGGCTGCAGCTGAGAGCTATTTCAAGGAATTTGCAGACCAGGCCATTAATCATCTGGTGAACTGCGGTTACCCACTCTGCCCAGGAGAGATCATGGCTACCAACCCCAAGTGGTGCCAGCCTCTGTCGGTGTGGAAAAAATATTTTACTACCTGGATAAGTGCCCCTGACCCAAAAGAGCTCCTCAATGCCACCATCTTCTTTGATTTGCGTTCCGGTTTCGGAGAGGTTGACCTGGCCCGGGAGTTGCGCAGGCATCTCAATAAGGAAGCACAGAAAAAGGATATCTTTCTCTTTCATCTGGCCCGTCAGTGCATGTCCACCCGCGTCCCCCTCTCGTTTTTTAAAAATTTCATAGTGGACAAGGATGGGGAACATAAAAATCAGCTTGATATCAAGCGCCAGGGGCTGACGCCTTTTGTCAATTTTGCCAGGGTCATGGCCCTCAAACATGGGATCAGCGAGACCAATACCCTGGCCCGCTTAAAGGCCCTGCTGGATGCAGAGTATATCAAGGCTGAACTCTGGTCTTCGGCCAATGAAGCCTATGAAATACAGATGCAGCAGCGACTCATCCACCAGCTGCGACAGATCGAAGGGGGAGATCTGCCTGACAATCATATCGATCCCGGCCATCTCTCGGATCTCGAGCGGCGGATGCTGAAAGATGCCTTTGCAGTCATTGAGCGGCTCTACTCTGTCCTGGATAAGTTGTATCCCGCGGCCTGATCCATGGTTGACCTGCTCAAGCCCAGCAGCTGGTTCTCCAGCCCGGATCCCCTGCTACAGAAGAATAAGGACTATTTTGCAAATTTTGATCAAGGTCGTCCTCTGGCTGAATACACCTTTGTGGTCTGCGATACTGAATTGACCGGTCTGGACTGGAAAAAAGATGAATTGATCTCCATTGGTGCGGTGATGATAAAGGATCTGCAGATCGATTTGTCGTCTACTTTTCACCACTATATCCGGCCTGCAAATCTCAGGCACACCCTGGCTACCCTGGTTCATCGAATTACCCCGGAGCAGCTGAAGAAAGCTGAACCCATAGAGGAGGTGCTGCCACTTTTTCTGGAGTATAGCCACGGAAGCCTGCTGGTGGGCCATCATCTGATGCTGGATATGCATTTTTTGAATAAGGCGGCAAAGGCGGTCCTGGGCGGAACACTTTCCAATCCCGGGATAGATACCATGCGCATGGCCCAGGGCTATAACCGGGTGCAGCTGGGGCATTATCATGAACATAACCCAAGAGAGATCAGTTATAACCTCGATGATCTTGGCCGGGAATACAATCTCCCTCTATTTAAGCCCCACGATGCCCTGGAGGATGCCCTGCAGACGGCCTATCTTTTTTTGTATCTTATCAAGAAGTTTCGCAAGGGAGGGCTTGTTACGCTGAAGGATATTTATCAGGCAGGAAGGGTCGGAAGTTTGCGATATTGAGGCATAACTGGAAAAACATAATAGTAGTTTCTAGTTTCAACTGCAGTTGAGTGCATTATCGGTCGCAAATCCTTTGTCGGTCAGGCGTTGACACTGGTTGAGGAGTTGTGTATATAATCTCTCTTAATAAGGAGGATCACTTGGTTTTATAGGAAAAAAGAGTGAATTATTTTTTTGTGAGAGGAGAAGTTTTTTATCATTCCTATGAGGAGGAGAAAAAGTTATGAGTGACGCTCAGAAGTATTGGCAGGCGAACATCCGTCTTGTGCTCGGATGTCTTGTCGTCTGGTTTGTGGTCTCGTTCGGATTCGGCATCTTGTTGGCCGAGCAGCTGAACAGTATCCGTATCTTAGGTGGTTATCCACTTGGTTTCTGGTTTGCCCAGCAAGGTTCTATCTACACCTTCGTGGCCCTGATCTTTTTCTACGCCTGGCGTATGAATCAGCTTGACCGTAAATTTAAAGTCCACGAAGACTGAGGGGAGATCAAGGAATGACTAATCTACAATTATGGACGTATGCTGTTGTGGGGGCGACCTTTGCCCTCTATATCTTTATTGCCATCAAGGCGCGTGCTGCCACCACCGGTGAGTTTTATGTTGCCGGCAAGGGTGTACACCCTGTCCTGAATGGTATGGCCACAGGTGCTGACTGGATGTCTGCTGCCTCATTTATCTCCATGGCCGGTCTCATTGCCTTTAAGGGCTATGACGCCTCTGTGTATCTTATGGGTTGGACTGGTGGTTATTGTTTACTCGCCATGCTTCTTGCACCCTATCTCAGAAAGTATGGAAAATTCACCGTACCCGAGTTCATCGGTGACCGCTACTACTCGCAGACTGCCCGTGTTGTGGCTGTTATCTGTCTGATCGTAGCCTCCCTGACCTACGTTATCGGTCAGATGAAAGGTATTGGTGTTGCCTTTTCCCGTTTCCTTGAGATTCCCTTTCAGTATGGTCTGTTTCTTGGTATGGGTATCGTCTTCATCTACGCGGTTCTTGGTGGAATGAAGGGTGTTACCTACACCCAGATTGCCCAGTACTGTGTTTTGATTTTTGCCTACACCGTTCCAGCCATCTTTATCTCCCTGCATCTCACCGGAAACGCTATTCCGCAGCTTGGACTGGGATCAACCATGGCAGACGGCTCCGGGATGTTTCTCATGGATAAACTGGATAAGACCTTGGTGGATCTAGGGTTTTCAGCCTATACGACGCAGAAGGGGAGTACGCTCAATATGTTTCTCCTCACCATGTCGCTGATGATCGGAACAGCCGGACTGCCCCATGTTATCACCCGTTTCTTCACCGTACCCAAGGTACGTGATGCCCGTTCCTCTGCCGGTTGGGCTCTGGTTTTCATCGCCATTCTCTACACCACTGCTCCTGCAGTTGGTGCCATGGCGCGATTGAACCTGATGGATACCATCCAGGCCGATTCCGTGGCACCTGATACTTCTCAAAACTTGAAGATTGATGCGCTGCCCACCTGGTTTACCAACTGGGAGAAAACAGGTCTTCTCAAGTATGAAGACAAGAACGGCGACGGACGTATCCAGTATGTTGGGGACAAAGAGAAAAATGAGATGGTCAAGGTTGACCGTGACATCATGGTTCTTGCCAACCCTGAGATTGCCAATCTGCCCAACTGGGTCATTGCTCTCGTCGCTGCCGGTGGTATCGCTGCCGCGTTGTCAACTGCTGCAGGTCTCCTCCTGGCCATCTCTTCCGCTATCTCCCATGATATCGTGAAGGGTATCATTGCCAAAGACATCGACGATAAGACCGAGCTCATGGCTGGTCGTATTGCCATGGCTGGCGCCATTGTGGTGGCGGGATATCTTGGCCTCAATCCTCCGGGATTTGCGGCACAGGTTGTTGCCCTGGCCTTTGGTCTGGCTGCTTCCTCCATCTTCCCGGCTCTGATGATGGGTATCTTTGCCAAGCGGGTGAATAACACCGGTGCAGTATGTGGAATGCTTGCCGGTCTGGGAACCACTCTGGTCTATATCTTCTGGTTCAAGGGCTGGTTCTTTATCCCTGGAACCGCCATGGCCCCAGACAATGCCTCTAACTGGCTCCTGGGGATCTCCCCTGGTTCCTTTGGTGCCGTTGGTGCGATGATCAACTTTGCAGTAGCTCTTTCTGTGTCCAGTGTAACCAAGGCACCGCCTGAGCATATTCAGCATCTTGTTGAGGACATTCGTGTTCCCATGGGATCAAACTCCGCAGTGGAGCACTGATCTTTTAGTACACAGTATATCTGCCTCAGGGCAGAAAAAACGCATCCGTATTCTTTACGGATGCGTTTTTTTGTTTTAAGTATTCATCGTTGAGCCTTCGCTGTGGAATGTTCGTTAGTTATCTTTATTCCGTAACCTCTTCACTCGGATTGCCATGACCAGACAACTTCTTATCCCGGAAAATTGTTATCTCCACATCATCGATCCCCAGGAACGCCTTATGAGCCAGATTCATGGGGCGGATAAGGTGGTGGAGACCATCAAAACCATGGTGCATTGCGCCAAAATTATCGGTATCCCGATTGTGGCCAATACCCAGTATAAAAAGGGGTTGGGACCCTATGTGCCTGAGCTTGAAGAACTGATGGAAGGTGTGGTCAGACCTGATAAGACAGAGTTCAACGCACTGGCCCATTCAGAAACCAAGGCCCTGGTATCTGCTTTACCCGATTCCATCCATACCGGCATCCTGGTAGGGGTTGAGACCCATATCTGTATCTATCAGACGGCCATGGGCATGCTTGCCCAGGGCATTCATCCATGGGTTGTCGCTGATGGAGTTTCATCCCGGAATGCAGAGAATTCCAGCCTGGGAGTTGCCAGGTTGCAGGCAATGGGAGCAGCTGTCGGGCCTGCTGAAATGATTATCTACGAACTGCTGGCAAGGGCCGGCACACCGGAATTCAAGGCCATACTTCCCCATATCGCCTAACTGTCTCCCTGCAATTGTGCGAAAGCAGGTTTCTCTATCCATACCTGTTTTCTCTTTTATCAATTTCGCTTTATTGAGTTACTGCCATGAAAGGAAATGAGATTCGTACACGCTTCATCGAGTACTTTGAAAAACATAACCACACCCAGGTGGAGAGTTCTTCTCTGGTTCCCCAGGATGATCCCACCCTGCTTTTCGTCAATGCCGGCATGGTTCAGTTTAAGACCGTGTTCATGGGGGAGGATAAACGGGATTATAATCGTGCTGTCACCTGTCAGCGCTGTGTCCGGGCAGGCGGGAAGCATAACGATCTTGAAAATGTCGGCTATACTGCCAGGCATCACACCTTTTTCGAGATGCTGGGCAACTTTTCCTTTGGCGACTATTTCAAAGAAGATGCCATTCGTTTTGCCTGGGAATTCCTGGTGAAAGAGCTGGGACTCCCTGCGGAGCAGCTCTGGGTGTCGGTCTTTGATGATGACGATGAGGCCTACGCACTCTGGGAAAAGGTGGAGGACCTGCCAAAGGGGCGTATCGTACGGCTGGGAGAAAAAGACAACTTCTGGGCCATGGGAGATACGGGTCCCTGTGGGCCATGCTCTGAGATTCATATTGATCAGGGACCAGCCGCAGGATGTGATCGTCCGGACTGTGCAGTGGGCTGTGACTGTGATAGATATCTGGAGCTCTGGAACCTGGTCTTCATGCAGTTTAACCGTTCCGAGGATGGGACCATGACACCTCTGCCCAGGCCCAGTATTGATACGGGTATGGGCCTTGAGCGGGTGGCGGCAGTCCTGCAGGGGAAGTTCAATAATTACGACACCGATCTTTTTCAGCCGATCATTGCAAAACTCGAGGAACTCTCCGGACGAAAATATGGCGATGATGACGCTGATACCACGGCCATGCGGGTCATTGCCGATCATGCCCGGGCCACCACTTTTCTCGTGGCTGACGGGGTCCTGCCGTCAAATGAAGGGCGGGGCTATGTCCTGCGCCGGGTTATGCGCCGGGCCATCCGTTTTGGCCGCAATCTTGGTCTTGATAAACCCTTTATGGATGCAGTGACAACTGCGGTGACTGCTTCCATGCAAGAGGCCTCACCCCATCTTACAGATTGTGCCGAACTGCTTACCCAGGTGGTGAATAATGAGGAAATCCGTTTTGGTGAAACCCTGGAGCATGGCCTGGCCCTCCTCGATGAGGAGATTGCACGCCTGGATGAGGCAGGAGAAAAATTAATCAAAGGCGATTTCATCTTCAAACTCTATGACACCTTTGGATTCCCAGTGGATATTGTGCGTGATATCTCCCTGGAACGAGGAGTTGATTTTGATAATCAAGGCTTTGAGGCTTCCATGGAAAAACAGCGGTCACAGTCACGCGCTTCGCGCAAGGGCGAGGGTGTCCGGCTCTTGGGTGAGGGCGTCAAGGAACTGATTAACAGCGGCAAGAGAAGTGAATTTGTCGGCTACCAGCGCCTTGAGAGTGAGGCGCTGGTCTTGGGGCTGTTGGATGAGCAAGGCAATGTGACAGAGCAGCTTGCAGCAGGAGCTGTGGGACAGCTCTTTGTTGACTCCACCCCGTTTTACGCCGAGTCCGGCGGCCAGGCAGGGGATACGGGGGAGGTGAGCTGGCAAGGTGGAAGGGGAAGGGTCAAAGGGGCACTCAGTGAAGGGGAAGGGATGATCCTTCACGCCTTGCAGATAAAAGAAGGAACTCTCCAGACCGGCGCCAAGGTTCACCTCCAGGTCACGAAGAGTGAGCGTGGTGATACTGCCGCCAATCACACGGCTACCCATCTTCTGCAGGCGGCCCTGAAGGAGCTCCTTGGGGAACATATCAAGCAGGCAGGTTCACTGGTGACCCCTACGCGCCTCCGTTTTGACTTTACCCATTTTTCCCCCCTTAGCCTTGAAGAGATCCAGGCTGTTGAAAAACGAGTCAATGAAAAGATCAGGGAAAACCTGGTTACCGGGACAGCTGTTCTTGATCGGGAGCAGGCTGTCTCGGAAGGGGCAACCGCCCTCTTTGGTGAAAAGTATGGAGAGAGTGTGCGGGTAGTCACTGTGGGAGAGTTCTCCAAGGAGCTCTGCGGTGGGACTCATGTTGCGGCAACCGGGGAAATTGGGCTCTTTCAGATCGTAACTGAGGCAGGGATTGCAGCAGGGGTTCGGCGAATAGAAGCTGTTACCGGCAGGACAGCTCTCAGGCGAGTCCAGTCATTGGTCAGACGGGAAAAGGCGATCTGTGAAACCCTGAACGTTCAACCAGGTGGGATTGATGAAAAGCTTGAAACACTCACTCAGATGAATAAACAGCTGGAAAAGCAGGTGACTGAACTCTCTACCAAACTGGCCTCATCAGAATTTGGAGATCTGCTTGCCGATGCAGTGGAGGTTGAGGGAGTGAAGGTGGTGGCTGCAGTCATTCCCTTGGACAGTCCCAAGACTTTGCGTGAGGTTGGAGACAAACTTCGTGATGATATGGGCAGCGGAGTTGCAGTGTTAGGAGGTGCCATCAATGGTAAGGCGGCGCTGTTGGCCATTGTCTCTAAAGATCTTACAAAAAAGATCAAGGCTGGTGAGCTGATTAACAAGGTTGCTGCGCTTGTGGGAGGAAAAGGTGGTGGACGTCCGGATATGGCGCAGGCCGGCGGAACAATGCCTGATAAACTGAGCGAGGCAATAGCCTCTGTTCCTGAACATGTGCAGACCCTTTTGGGCAACTGACAACTGTTAAAAAAAGCGGAAAAAAATGACTGCATTCTCCAAAAAAAGGCTTGTTTATTTGTCCTGATTGTATGCACGGATCTATTTTACAAAAACGTTGACATGGAACTACTTTTGAGGTACAACCGGATTTCGTGTTGTGAATCGCTATTCATTTTTTAGTAAATTTTTTGAATTATCTTAACTAATCAGGAGCGGAAAAAATGGTTTCAATGGACATTACCCTGTTTCTTCAGATCGTGAACGCCTTCGTTCTGATGTTTCTCCTCAATGGAGTTATCTATAAGCCGGTTCTGAAAGTTTTAAAGGAAAGGTCAGCCAAGCTGCAGGGCATGAGAAATGATGTAGTTAAGTATGAGGACAATGCCCGTCGCCGCCAGGAAGAAGTGGACAAGAAAATGCATAAGGCTTCAACTCAGGCCAAGGCCGCACTAGATACAGCCCGTGCTGGTGCCAAGGCAGCCGGAGAGGAAAAACTCGCCGCCATCAAGGCAGAGGCTGACGCCGAAAAAGATACGCAGCTGGCAGTTGTAAAGAGCCAGGTCGAGGCCGCTCGCAAAGAGCTTGAGGCTGGACTTGACGGATTTGCATCTGCCATGGCAGGAAAAATTTTGGGAAGGAGTCTGTAACAATGAGGGGAATGAAGCGAACAGCCGGAAAGAGTGCTCTGTTTGCGCTGGTTCTGTGGTTTGCCATGGCAGTGGGAGTTGCCTGGGCCTCAGATCCTGCTGCACCAGGGGAGGGGATGCCCACAGCGGATCCTCATAGCTCTACTGAGATGCATGGCGAAGCAAATGCCGGTCATGCAGTGGTCGAGGGACATGCTGCCGAAGCAGCAGCGGTGCATGGTGAAGAAGCCGCAGCTGGTCATGGTGATGCGGCCGCAGGACATGATGATTCTCATGCAGTAGTGGACAGTCTGTCACCTGCCAAGCTGAAGGATCTGGGCTGGAGGGTGATGAACTTCATCGTCCTGCTCATTATCCTGGTGAAATTCGGTGCCAAACCCATTGCTGATGGTCTGGGTGCCCGCCGCAGACAGGTCAGGGAAGAACTCGAGGACCTTGAGGCCAAGAAGACAGATGCTGAAAGGGCGTATAAGGAGTTCTCCGCAAAGCTCGAATCTGTTGAAAAAGATGTGGGCACCATTGTGGAAAAGGCAGTTGCCCAGGCTGAGATTGAAAAGGCCAAGATCATTGAGAGGGCAGAGCAGTCAGCTGAGGATATTAAACGCTCTGCTGAGATGGCTATTGCCAATGAGATCACTGCTGCCAAGCGTATCCTCAAGGTTGAAATCGCTGAGCAGGCTGCAGTTATGGCTGAGGAGTTAATCGTTAAGAATCTGACCCCAGAGGATCAGGTCAAGATTACTGAAGATTACTTAGACAAGGTAGGGGCCGTACAGTGAAACAGATAATCTTAGCACGACGATACGCCAAGGCGCTTTTCGCTGTTGGCAAGGAAGAAGGGAAGCTCGAAGAATATAATGATGCCCTTCAAGGCGTCGCAGAGCTGTATGGCTCTGATGCCGAGCTGGCAGATGCCCTGACAAACCCTCTTTATCCCCTGGATGTGAGAGAAAAGGTAATGGAAGGTATTGTTGCCTCCATGGGTGTTGAAAAAATTATGGCCAACTTTCTCAACCTGCTGGTGGAGAAAAAACGTGCTGGGATTCTTCCTGAGATAGCGGAAGAGTTTCAGGCCATGGTTGACGAAGAAAAAAATGTCAGCCACGGCAGCGTGGTCTCAGCAGTAGAGTTAAGTGCAGAATTACAGGCCAATGTACAGGCAACACTAGAAAAGCTTACTGGTAAGACAGTGGAGCTGACCACCAGTATCGATCCTTCGATCATCGGCGGGATTGTCGCCAAGGTCGGCGATCTCGAGCTGGACGGCAGCATCAGAACACAACTTGCTAGTTTAAAAGATTCCATTAAGGGGAGAGATTAGAAATGCAAATCAAAGCCGAAGAAATCAGTCAGATTATAAAAGATCAGATTGGCGAGTACGAAACCAGTATTGATCTGAATGAGACCGGTACCGTTATCTCTGTTGGTGATGGTATTGCACGTGTATACGGAGTCCAGAACTGCATGGCCATGGAGCTCCTTGAGTTCCCTGGCGGCGTTATGGGACTTGCCCTGAACCTTGAAGAGGACAACGTTGGTTGTGCCGTCCTTGGTTCTGTTGAGAACATTAAAGAGGGTGACCTGGTAAAACGTACCGGAAAGATCGCCGAGGTTCCTGTTGGACCGGAGATGGAAGGCCGTGTTGTTGATGGTATCGGTTACCCTATCGACGGTCAGGGCGACATCAATGCTGCCCTTTCCGCCAAGATTGAGGTTCTTGCCCCTGGTGTTATTGCCCGTAAAGGTGTACATGAGCCCTGCTACACCGGTGCCAAGGCCGTTGATGCCATGACCCCGGTTGGTCGTGGACAGCGTGAGCTGGTCATTGGTGACAGGCAGATTGGGAAGACAGCGCTCTGTGTTGATGCCATCATCGCCCAGAAAGACACTGATGTCCATTGTATCTACGTGGCGGTTGGTCAGAAAAAATCAACTGTTGCCCTCGTTGTTGAGGCGTTGAGAAAACATGGTGCCATGGAGTACACCACAGTGGTTGCCGCCTGTGCCTCTGATCCTGCACCCATGCAGTACATTGCACCTTTTGCCGGAAC
>CAYPEU010000059.1:0-18669 GCA_964409855.1 uncultured Desulfocapsa sp. | reverse complement strand
CATTGAATTGAGGTGACTCTTCAGCAGCTCATCAGAATTCCACATAGGTTGCAGGGAGTTCTTCGGCAGATCCGATGGTGTAGCCTGACTCTTTTCGGGCCAGGTTGAGGGCAAAATTATAGTCTGCCTTGAATTCGGCGTGAATGGTATAGAGAGGCTCACCAACCGTAACGGGATCACCAAGCTTCTTCAAAAGATCAATCCCCGCACCTTTGTCCATGGGAGCTCCGGCCAGCCTGGCAATGCGATTGATCTGCAGGTTGTCTATGCCTATGATCATCCCGTCCCGTTTACTGTTTATTTCGTGCACAAGAGGTGCTGGAGCTACGGGATCCTTTCGGGCTCCCTGCGCATTGATAATGGATTGCATGGTGGTCAGGGCACGACCGGAATCAAGAATGTCCCTGGCAATGGAGTAGCCATGTCCGCCCCTGATATCCGGATCAAACTCAAGAACCCTGCCGGCCAGACGAAGCCCCTTCTGGCGCAGATCCAGCGGCGCATCAGGATCATTTTTTAAGACCTGCATAACATCTCGGACCTCCAGCAGAGGACCGACCCCGCGACCAACAGGTTGTCGCCCGTCGGTGATGACAACCTCCAGCTGGATGCCGATACGATCACTGACAAATTCAAAAAGCTTCCGCAACTGCAGGGCCTGACGCATGTGACGCATTTTGGCAGTGGGGCCGACAGGGATATCAATAATCAGATGGGTGACCCCGGCAGCCAGTTTTTTTGAAAGAATCGAAGCTACCATTTGCCCCATAGCCTCCATGCCCAGGGGCCTCTCCACAGTAATGAGGATATCATCCACCGGAGCAAGCCTGGCGGTGCCCCCCCAGGCCAGACAGCCCCGCTCTTTGCGGACAACAGCATGCAATTTATGGGGCGAGAGATTCACCTCAGTCAGTACTTCCATGGTATCAGCCGTGCCAGCCGGCGAAGTTATGGCCCGGCTCGAGGTTTTGGGGATGAGCATGCCATGGGCTGCAACAATTGGTACCAGGAGCATAGTCGTACGGTTACCTGGTATACCGCCGATGCAGTGTTTATCAACCACCACGGACTCACGCCAGTTGAGGCGTTCACCGGAATCGGCCATCGCCCGTGTATAGTAAAGAATTTCATCGCGATCCAGACCGGTTTCTCCTGCGGCAACAAGAAATGCTGTCATTTCAGTCTTCGAATAGCGGTGTTCACCAATGTCCCTGGTTATGGCATAGTAGTCTTCGGCACTGAGTCTTTCCCCGGCAATTTTACGGCGAACCGCATCAATGGAATGGGGCGGTGCGGCATGATCCACTCGTACCAGGATGCCCTCTTCTTCACCCAGCTGTTCAAATGCCTGTTCCGAAAGGCCTAGTTGGCCGGGGGTGACAATTGTATCGTCATGCACCACGTTTAAAACAGCCAGGATACTGTTACCGTTTATATTTACTTTGATCTTGGAGAGGGCCTGGAAACCTTCGGCCCGATAGATTTCACAGTCGCCGTTGAGATAGGCAACATTTTCTTTATAGGTATCAATGGCGACCCGGCGCAGCCGGAGAGTGTCTTGTGTTTGATTTTGCTGCATTGAGCAACGACCTCTGTTAGTTATTCTTGTCTATCATCTGATAGATCTGAGACAGTGTCTCTGCAGCCACTGTCACCCCATGATCGGCCTTCAGTATTTTATTTGCCGCTTCCACCGTGTCCGGTAGCTCAGGCATGGCCCTGAGGAATCCGCCGATGTCTTCAGTCACGGCCCAGGGATAAATGATCCAGCGCCATTGCACTATTTTATCTGCATAAAAATCAGGATTCAATTTGGACTGCTTTTTATGCTGCAACACCGCGATCTTGATCTCTGCCGGGCTAAATTCTCTGATATGCTGCAGGGCCACCTGGATGGTATCGCCCGTATCGGTGATATCGTCGACAATCAGGACCTTGAGTCCCTTGATCTCCATACACAGAGGTGATGAAAGGCGGGCCGTTTCTTCCTTGCTGCTGCCTGCGGTGTAGTGTGTAATGCGGACACTGGTGAGGTTGTAGATATCGAGAAAATCGCAGACAAGGCGGGCTGGTACGTATCCTCCCCGGGCTATGGCAATCACCACATCAGGCCTGTAGCCGGCGTCTTGAACCTGCCGGGCCAGAAGAACCGACAGCTGGTGCACCTTTTCCCAGGAAATGAGTTCGCATTGGAATTGTTTGGCCATACCGCTCCTTTTCCTGTTTTTATGTGTTGTCCTTCCCGGGGGATGGAATCGTTCTTTCTCTGATTTCCTGCCAGGAAACCACCCTTCCCCAGTTGGCCAGGGGAGTATTGAAAAGGGAGTGCTTTTCCTCCTGACTTCCACTGTAGGTGTCCACCGCTTCAGTAAGGAACTCTACCGGGTATCCTCGAAAAAAGAGCTCCTGGGCAGTGCACAGGACGCAGCAATCCAGGGTCAGCCCAATCAGGACAAGGGGATTGTTGTTTTTCGGAGGCCCGACAACAGTTGCCAGCCAGTTTGTGAATCCTTTGGCATCTGGATAGGGTGTTCCTGGTGATTGTGCAGCCACGCCACCATGTTCACGCACCCAGCCAGGTGAATGCATGCACTTGATCCAGGCCTGCGGATACTTGACATCAGCAGGGATCTCCGACTGGTAGCCCGGGGTCCCCGGTACACAGTGTGCAAATGGAACACCCGGCCGCGGTTGCCGATAATCTGATAATATTTCGGCAATCTGGATCCCGTGTCTGCGGCAATGGGGAACCAGTATCTGCTGAATGAAATCCACACAAGGCCGAAGGTGATAACAGGCGCCGCCAACAGCGGTAAAGTCTTTCTGGAAATCCACGGAAATGATATGCATGGGCAGCAGGATTATTCCTTGCGGTTTGAATTCGTTACTTCCCGGAGCTGTTCATAGAGCTTGCGCTCTTTTTTCGAAAGTTTTTTAGGAACATGCACCTGGATACGGACATTGATATCGCCGTACCCGCTGTCCCGAAAACGGGGCAGTCCTTTGCCCCTGAGCCTGAGGATTTCATCGGGCTGGGTACCGGGTGGTACTTTCAACTCTATGTTGCCGCCAAGGCCTGGTACACTCCTGGTTGTACCGAATACGGCGTCTGGAACCTCGATCGTCTCGGTCCGCCACAGGTCCGGCCCGCGTCGCTGAAACCTGCCATCGGCGCTGGTTGAAACAACAACATGCAGATCACCTGGTGGAATATCCGGTTGTTCACCCGGTAGACCGTGGCCTGCAATCCGCAGCACTACGCCGTCCTCAATACCCGGCGGAATGGTCACTCTAATGGTCTCTTGCTTCTCCACCTGACCGTAGCCGCCGCAGGTGGAGCAGGGATCGCTTATCTCAGTACCTTTCCCGTGGCAGACCGGACAGACCTTGATCTGCTGCACCTTGATCTGCTGTTTCCCCTTGGAATCGCTGTGGGTAGAAACAATCCTGCCGGTTCCGTGGCAGGATCTACACGATGGCGGCGGCGTACCGGATTTGGTTCCATGTCCATGGCAGGTGGAACAGGCCACTGGATGGCTCACTTCCACCTCCTGGATGCCGCCGTCATACACTGTCTCTAGCGGTATCTCAACCTGTACCCTGAGGTCTTGTCCATGCTGAGACCGGGTGCTCCTGCGGCCGAACATACGGTCAAAGATGGAACCACCACCAAAACCAAATCCCATATCACCGAAGAGATCCCCGAGATCGAGCCCGCCAAAGAGGTCTTCCGAGGTGTAGTGGGCAATCCCCTCCATGCCGTGGGTGTCATAGCGCATCCGTTTTTTCGGATCTTTCAAAATGGCATAGGCCGTGGCTATTTCCTTGAACCGCTCTTCAGCCTCTGCTGACTTATTACGGTCTGGATGCCACTTCATGGCCAGTTTGTGATAGGCCTTTTTGAGCGTCTGCTCATCACTGTCCCGGGGGATGCCCAGGATTTCATAATAATCTCTCTGGTGTGCAGCCATACTGTTTCCCAAATTGTATCTGACGGAATTAGGTGATCAATTTCCTTCCAATCTGTCAAAAAGAATCATGGCACAGCTGATAAAGAAAACCGATCCATGGTACCCGGATCGGCATAATCATACAATTTGATCAGGGTGATCAGTGTTGGAGCATTCCCTGTTTTATCTTGATAGGACAGTGCCAGGGGGCATGAATGCCGGCAAGATTCTCCAGAGGCAGGGAGAGCAGCGCCACCAGGGCAACCGCCATGCAGAGGAGAGGGGCAAGCAGCGTATAAAGTTCTGCTGTTGCGCTCACCTCTCCCACCAGCACAGAGATATCGGCTCCCAGGATGGTTGCGAGTCCATAAAAAATGATGGGGAGCGGAGAAAGCCTGCGTTTCAGGGTCACTGGCATGGGGCTGTAACGCAGCCTGTTACCTGTTCCAGAAAACGCGGATCGATTTTTCACCGTCACCATAGGTGAATGAGAGCTCTCCCTGGTAGGCACGGGAGATTGCCTCACCGATACGGCGGGCAATGTGGATGCCGGTGGTCGTTATGATGGTGTGCTCATCTTCCTCGCTTATGTCCATGATCCTTTCCAGGGGATGGGCACCTTTTTCCTGTTTTTCCTCGTTGCGGATGAGATTCAGCATCTCTTCCCTGTGCTTCTTTAAAAAATCCCCCTTCAGCTCCAGGTAACCGGCCGGGTAGTTTTCAGCAATACGTTGACAAGCAGGACAGATCACCCTGTTGGCCTGAAAGGGCGGTTCATACCAGGTCCAGCGGCCCTCAATGTAGACAGCATTGCATTCCGTACATGCTGTGGGCTCCGGCCACTTTTTACCCTCTTTGTAGGTATCATGCCGTTTTTCCTGTACTAATCTGTCTCGTCGTCCGTATTGCCCCTTATCCATTGAGTATCCTCCTTGAATAGTTAAGCCTTGCTCTTCAGTTAGAATCGGAGATCTCTATAATATAAAGTATATGACAGCAGAGAGTTTCATGGAAGGTGAAAATGAAGTGGGAACTCTTTAGTCCCTGAGAAATAATTTTCTCTCTTTTTGGTGAAGCAAATTCTTTCTCAGGGACTAACCCAGGTTTTGTGTTCCTGTCCACCTGCTGATTGAGCATGTGACTGGCACCCACACCGGAAATTTTAGGGCAGCAAAGGAGAGGGTCAGGGCTGGATTTCGTCTATGGAACGGATATCACAGGCCTCGGTTTTGTCTTTGTTGTCCGGGTTTGTAACGACCTTGAATTCAAAGATGTTGTTGGGGTCGAGAAAGAGAGTGTCCGAGGTGACGTTGGACTTGGAGCAGTGAAAAAAGACGCTTTCCGCCTGCAGGCCGTGGGGCTGCAGGCGGAAATAGCGCATGAAACCAAAACCGCGGTCCGGATTGTAATTAATCGCAAATCCTCGCTGGTAGCCGGAGTCACCATTCTGAATGGGGAGAAGACCCGGGATGAGGAAACCAGAGAGATAGCTGTCTGCCTCTTCTTTGAGATCATTGCTCACATTGTTAAAAGCAATCACTTCCACCCGGCAGCCCATGTTTTGCAGGGCCTGGACCAGACGGATAAAATCACCGTCACCGGTGAGGAGGATGATGCGATCGAGGTTCCTGGCCTGGAGCAGGGCATCGATGGCCAGGTCCATATCGGCGTTGGCCTTGGTGGTGAGGATGCCTTCGTCATCAACAAAGTGCTTCACATATTTTTTGATCACCTTAAAACCGCATTGGCGGAGGATGTCATGGTAGCGGTAGAGCTTCAGTCGATATTCCCGCTCTTCCTTGGTCCGTTCACGGTCCTCGGCCAGGTAGCAGTTGGCACGCAGCAGGGTAGATTGACCGAGGTTGGCCAGGTCCACCAGCACATCATAGCGCATTCCGTATCCACCGCAGAGCCTGATATTCTCTGCATCTACATATATTCCGGTTTTCAGGGTCATACTCTTTTGCATTGGGAAGAGAAGAGTCACTTCTCCAGAAGAAGGGTCAGAGAAATAGTTTCGTGCTCCCCCTGTCTGCTGATTTTTTTTTGAGGAGTGTTTTTGTTGATCTCGATTATACCAGATTTTCAAGGGGGTTGGCAAGGAGTGGAAAAACGGCTTCCCTTCTTTTCTTGCAGGCTCATCAGATAAAAATAGAGGCAGGCAGGCCAGCTCTTAGCTGACAACTGGCACATCGCCCCTGATCCGGCATGAGAACCATTCCGGTCATATTATACTCTTGCTGTTTTAGAGAGTCGGCTTGGAAGCGCCAGAATCAACAAGCCACAGACAATAAGCAGCAGTCCACCCCATGCCGGTATCGGCAGTTTCTCGCCAACGACAACAACCCCAAGCAGGGCAGCGGTCATCGGTTCGGCTAGGGTGAGGGTGACTGCAGTTGTCACCGGAACTGCCAGCAAGCCGCGGGCAAATAACCAGTATGACAGGGCCATGGTGAACAGGCCAAGATAGCAAACAACAGCAATCGCTGCGGGCTGGAGTACCCAGGACAGTTCTCGTCCCAGGAACAGTGGGAGAAGGAGGATGGCGGCCACGCAGACAATCACTGCCATCACTGCATTGGGAGTATGACTTTTAAGAAGCCCCTTGATGGCAAAGGTATAGGCGGCATAGGCGGTCCCGGCCGCGAGGGCCAGCAACAGGCCAACCGGGTTGATCTGAACCTCTGTCTGGCTGCTACTCAAGGCGAGCAGACTACAGCCGATAATTGCAAGGAGTGTGGCTCCTCCCCAGCGTCGGCCAGGTCGCTCACCGCGGAAAAAATAGCCTATCAGGCCAGCTGCAATGGGCGCACTGCCGATCCCGACCACCGTGCCGACGGCAACCCCGGTTTTTGCCACAGCTGCGAAAAAACAGACCTGGTAGGTTGCCGTGGCTGCGGCAGCAAGAAGGACTGGTTTTAACGACCAGGATCGGAGTTGACCAATTTCCCCCCGGCCCAGTGCCAGCAGCATCAGTATTGCCCCACCGATGGCAAGCCGCAGCCCCCCTATGACCACCGGGTCAAAGCCTGCCGGGGCAAATGTCTGGGCAGTCCCTGTGGTGCCCCAGAGCAGTGCAGCGCTTAACACAAGCCAGGCCCCGCCGCCATGTGCTTTTCTCGAGAGGGTCATCCTTCTCCTTACGATTGACAGATTGTCGCTAATCCGGGGCAAGATAGTTACTAACAGGGTGGCGGCCCGTCAAGTGTCAAGTGAGAAAAAAGTGGTATCGGAATAGTGTTGAACCTCGGTCAATTTTAACAAGCAGGGGGCGGGATAGTGGCCACAGTAGGGTGTTTACAGAGTGAGCAGCTTGTATGTTTCCCAAGCTGAACTTGAGGGCGCAGCAGATTTTTTCAGTGGCTCTTTGCATGGTTGAACTCCTTCGGAAGAGTGAAGGAGAAGGTTGTCCCGCCTTCGGGATTGTTGTCGGCCCAGATTCGGCCACCGTGATCTTCCATGATTTTTTTGCAGATGGAGAGGCCCAGGCCTGTTCCGCCAGCCCCGGTCGTAGTCTTACTGGATTGAATAAATTTGTCAAATATCTGTTCCTGCTCACCATCTGGAATGCCTATCCCCTGATCCTGCACCGTAATTATCAGGCAGTCCATGTCGTCCAGCATGATTTCTCGGCAATTAACGGAGATAACAGCACCTGGTGGACTGAATTTTATGGCATTTGCCAGCAGGTTATGGAGGACCTGATTGATCTTGTTACGGTCAAAAAGTGCCACCATGGGAGTCGTGGCTGACTGGCAGATCTCCAGTTGTTTCTCTTCTGCCAAGCCCTTCAATTCCGAAATGATCCGGGCAATAGCATTGCTCATGTCATATTCTTTGAACTCATACTGCATTTTTCCGGATTCGAGTTTTGCCAGGTCGAGCAGATCATTGACCAGGAGCAGAAGGCGTTTTCCGCTGACGGTAATTTGTGAAAAATACTCCTCTAGCTTTTGTGGTGAGGCTTTATGGGCTCGATCCCGGCCGAATTTGGCATACCCCAGGATACCATGCAGTGGTGTGCGCATTTCGTGGGACATGTTTGCCAAGAATTCCGTTTTCATCCTGTTGGCCTGCTCCGCTCTTTTTTCTGCTGCACGTCGCTCTGCTATTTCATTTTCCAGGAAATAGATACTGGTCAGCGATTGCCAGTAGGAGACATTCCAGCTGCGCGATATGCCGAAGTTGTAGATGATAGCGATAACGGATAGAATTCCAACCAGCTTTACCTCGTGATCCCAGAGAAGGATTGAGGTGATAATGGCTGGTGAGAGGAGAATGACGACGTAAGCTTGGCCCAGGTGCAACCAGGTGCAGTAGCTGCTCACTGCCCCGCCAGCCACGGCTGCAAGAAAGAAGAGGATAAAGACATTTGACGGCTGTGAGGTATAAAAGTAGAGGGAGGTGGCGGCAAAAAGTCCCCAGCCAAGGCCGTTGAACAGGCTTGAAAACATATAGGTTTGTTGCCACAGTAGACGATTTGTCAGTTCTGCAGTCTTGATTCTGTTTGCCGAAAGGAAACGAACCAGGCTTGAGGCGACGATGAGTATCCCAAGGAACAGGAAAAAAACAGGATAGTCCTCTGAATAAGGGGTGAGGGTGGCACTGAGGAAGTAGATGGTGGGAATGGTGATTATACCAAATAATCCCCGACCAGCCAGATCCTGATCCGCCTGCAGAGTGATACGACGTATCTGTTCCGTATCCAGTTTGTTACTGGCAGGGTCGTAATAGCGATAGAGGTCATTGTAACGGAACATTGGATGAAAATATCATAGCAAACCTCTTATGACAAGGAACTCTGTTGTGGACCTATTCTTTCTCACCAGGCAGGGTAAGGATAAAGGTTGAGCCCCGGCCGAGCTGGCTCTGGACCTCCACCGTACCATTATGGGACCCGGCGATATGTTTGACAATGGCCAGGCCCAGTCCGGTACCGCCATGCTCCCGGCTTCGGGCCTTGTCACAGCGATAGAAGCGTTCAAAGATGCGCTGCTGGTGTTCGGGAGCAATACCGGGTCCCTGGTCCTGCAGGCTGATACGGATGACTTTGTGCCCGTCGCTGTCTGACTCTTTTTGGGCCAGCAGTGTGATCACCGATCCTTCAGGACTATAGGCAATGGCATTGGTCAGCAGATTGATGATCGCCTGTTCAAGCATGGACTGGTTGGCTGGTCCCGTCAGGCTTGGGTCGCATGTCATGTCGATGGTGATGCCTTTCTGCTCTGCAGCCACTGTACAGGTCTGGACTGCTGCCTCAAGGATGGGGCAGATTTTTTCTTGCTGCAGCCCTATTGCATTTTTTCCTGCCAGGTCTTCAATGCGGGCCAGGGTCAACAGATCATCGACAATGGCATCGAGCCTTGCCCCCTGTCTGTGGATGATGTTGAGGAAATTTTCGGCATCTTCCGGATTGTTCATGGCCCCGTCGAGCAAGGTCTCCACATAGCCGCGGATGGCAGTAATCGGGGTCTTCAGTTCATGGGAGACATTGGCCACAAAATCCTGCCTGATATTTTCCAGCCGATTGATGAGAGTCAGGTTGTTCATGATCACCAGGCTGCCCATCCTCTTGCTTTCCCCATCATAGAGAGGGACACCATGGATACGCAGGGTCATCTGCCGGTCATTTTCCATCAATTTGAGATCTTTTTCAGTAGTGATTTCATTGTCCAGGGAGTTGCTGAGAAATTGCTGCAGCGCCATGTTGCGGATAACCCCCTCAAAGGGCTTTCCCTGTACAGCCTGGCCGTCTATGAGGAAGAGTTCGGCTGCGGCCTTGTTGATGCGAATGATTTTATGGTCGGCGCCAATGGCCAGGACACCGTCGGTCATGCTGGCGAAGACGGCTTCAAGCTCGTTTCGTTGCTGGACAATGGTTTTTATACGGTTGTTGATCTGGTCAGCCATATTGTTGAACGAATGGGACAGTTCTGTCATCTCTCTGGAGACGTGAATGTCACTCATGATAATGGGTTGGTTTGTCCCGCCACTGGCCAGCCGCTCGGCGCCTTGTCGCATCTCTTCCAGAGGCCTGCTGATGCGGCGGGCCAGGTAATAAGAGAGGAAGGCAGCCATGAGGGCAATGAAGAAGGTGCCAAGGAGAATTTTATTGCGGATGGAGGACAAGACCGTTTCAAGAGCTGTTGCAGGAACCGAGAGACGCAGTACGCCGTTCTGGGGGTCATTGATGTGCAGCGGGATCGCCACATAGAGCATGTTCTGGCTCAGTGTTTTACTCAAACGCAGGGAAGCCCCGACTGTGCCACTCATGGCAGTTACTATTTCCGGACGACTCCTGTGGTTATCCATCTGACCTGGGTTTTCATTGGAATCGGCCAGTACCATGCCGTCTTTGGCAATGACGGTGATTCGGGTGGCGGCAGTGCGTCCGGTCTGACGGCAGAATTCCTGGAGCTGGTCGGGGTTATTGCTCAGGAGTTCGAGAATATGTGGACGGAGGAGGAGGGCCCGGTCTCCAATATCCTCCTGCATTTCATGGTAGTAAAAGGATTGAATCATCCCTGTGCCATACCAGGTTGTGGCGAAAATCGAAGTGATGATAATGAGCAGGGCCGCAAGAAAAATCTGCCAGAAAAGTCGTGGGTTTTTCATAATAGAGTCGAGTGGCGGAGGGGCAGTTGTGGTATAGGGGCAGTGTGTAACTATATGTTATTATTGTTTTAGGCGGTATCCGATGCCGCGGACAGTTTCGATGCAGGCTCCTGCCTGTCCGAGTTTTTTCCGGAGGCCGAATATCTGCACATCCACGGCCCGTGGTGTGATGAGGTAGTTGTAACCTCGGATTTGATCGATGATCTGCTGGCGGGTATAGACCCAGCCGGGTCGCCCGGCAAGTTGTTCGAGGATGGTAAATTCAGTGGCGGTGAGATAGACCTGTTTCCCCTCAACCAGGACCTCGTGCCGGCCGCGGTGAATAACCATGGAGTGGATGGTAATGGTTTCGGCATCCGGTCGTTGTTCTTCCAGGTGTTTGTCATGTCTTCTCCGCAGCAGGGCCTGCACCCGGGCAATGAGTACCTTTGGGCTGAACGGTTTTGTGACGTAATCATCTGCCCCGCAGGAGAGCCCGGTGATGATGTCATCCTCTTCGCTTTTTGCCGTCAGCATGATGATTGGAAGCTGGGCACTGGCAGGTTTTTCACGGATGATGGTGCAGATTTCCATTCCGTCCCTGCCGGGCAGCATGAGGTCAAGGATGATCAGGTCGACCTGTTCCTGTTCCAGAAGTTGTAGACCCTCTTCTCCGGAATCGGCACAGGTAACATTAAATCCTGATTTGATCAGATTGTAGCTGACGAGTTGCTGAATGTCGCTATCATCTTCAACAACGAGGATAGTTGCTTTTCCCACACTGTTCCTCCGGGTGTCTGGTTGAAAATACGCTCGCTTACCGGTGGCCTCTTCCCTGCAAAGACAAATCGAACTGTCCTGAACAGAGTCTTTTATTTTTTCTGATTCTACATGTCAGCCATCACCTTGCAAGAAAAAATAAGCTCTTAACGCAATCTTAATATTACGTTAACACAAACCTAAAACAGGGTGGATAAAAAGTGTTCAATATGGACTGAGGACTTACTCAAAAACACCCAGGAGAACACTTTGGCTCACCAACTCACCTTTCATCGGGAAATTGATAAATTAAAGAAGAAATTCATGGTGCTTGGCTCCATGGTTGAAGATCGGCTGCAGAAGGCCTGTCTGGCCATGCAGACTAGGGACCCTGAACTGTTGAAAGAGATCATCAGATCGGATTGGGAAATTGATGAGATGGAAATCGAGGTTGAAGAGGAGTGCCTCAAAATCCTTGCCCTCCACCAGCCGGTTGCCAGCGATCTCCGGCTGCTCGTTGCGATCATCAAAATAAATAACGAGTTGGAGCGCATTGCTGATTTTGCTGTGAATATTGCCAAGCGCGTGCAGACCATCAACAAGAACACGACGCTGGACTTCACCATTGACTATCAGCCCATGTCCGGCAAGGTGCTGAACATGCTCAAGTTGAGCCTGGATGCCCTGGTCACTGAGAACGCGGATCTGGCGCGCAGGATCTTTCTGGAAGATGAGGAGGTGAATCAGTTGCGCAACCAGGCCTATAAAGATGTCAAACGGCAGTTAAACATGCAGCCCGGCCATGCCGCCTGTCTGATAAACCTTTACCTCCTTGCCCGTCACCTTGAGCGGATTGGTGACCGGATAAAAAATATTGCCGAAGAGGTAATCTACCTCGTTGAAGGAAAAATCGTACGTGGGGAGATGGATTGATATGTCGCCTTCCTTGCTGTTGATCGTGTTGCTGGCCTTTGCCTCTTTTGTCTATATGCAGGGAAAGCGGAGGGCCTTTTCCTTGAACGATGGAGGGTCCGGCTCAGCCAGGCTTCATTCGCTGCCCGGGTATTACGGGATGCTGACCGCTCTCTGGTGTGTTCTGCCGGCGCTCCTCATCTTTGCTTTCTGGATGGCTTTTTCCGATTCCATATTAACCACAATGGCCATGAAAACCCTGCCGAGTTCCTTGCAGGGTCTCTCTGCCGATCAGTCTAATCTGCTGGTCAATGATTTGCGTAATCTGGTTGCCGGCCATGTGGCAGCCAGAGACATTGACCCGGTACTGCAGCAGGCAGCAGAACAGTATCTTGGCATGGAACGCATCAGCCGGATTGCTTTGACTCTTGTTATGCTCTCCACGGCCCTGTTCTCTGCCGCACTTGTCTATACGCGTATTCGGCCTGAGATGCGTGCCCGGAATCATGTGGAACGCATTATCCAGGTAGGCCTTGTCCTCTGCTCAACCATTGCCATCCTCACCACCATCGGTATTGTCCTTTCTGTTCTTTTTGAGTCCATCAGGTTTTTTCAGCAGGTGCCGCTGACTGATTTTCTCTTTGGTATGAAGTGGAGCCCGCAGATGGCCATGCGTGCGGACCAGGCAGGAAGTTCCGGGAGTTTTGGAGCAGTTCCTGTGTTGGCTGGAACCTTTATGATTTCAGGGATTGCCCTCATGGTGGCTGTTCCCGTCGGCCTTATGTCAGCCATTTATCTGTCCGAGTATGCCGGAGCACGCGTTCGTGCCTGGGCCAAACCGATTATGGAAATTCTCGCCGGCATTCCCACTGTCGTATACGGCTTTTTTGCCGCCCTGGTTGTTGCTCCCTTTATCCGGGGCAGCGGCGAATTCTTCGGCCTGAATGTTTCATCGGAGAGTGCCCTGGCCGCAGGCCTGGTCATGGGCATCATGATTATCCCCTTTGTCTCTTCCCTTTCCGACGATGTTATTAATGCCGTGCCCCAGGCCATGCGGGATGGCTCCTATGGCCTGGGAGCAACCAAGAGTGAGACTATCCTGAAAGTCATTGTCCCTGCAGCCCTCCCCGGTATTGTCGGTGGAGTCTTGCTGGCAGCATCAAGGGCAATCGGTGAGACCATGATTGTGGTTATGGCTGCCGGGCTTTCCGCCAATCTGACGGCAAATCCTCTACAGGCGGTTACCACGGTGACAGTGCAGATTGTGACCCTGCTGGTTGGGGACCAGGAATTTGACAGCCCCAAGACCCTGGTTGCTTTTGCACTGGGACTGCTTCTTTTTATTGTGACCCTGATTTTGAACGTGATCGCTCTCTATGTGGTGCGCAGGTATCGGGAAGAATATGAATAGAGGGACGGTTTGAGGGGTGAAGAGTGAGAATGTCAAGGAAAGGGAAAAAGGAATGAGTATGCAGGAAGGAAAAAAAGAGTCCACCATGGACAGAGTGAACAAGGGCTTGGCCAAACGATACCGCAGAGAGCGGAGATTCCGTCTCTTTGGCCTTGCTGCCATTGTTGTGAGTGTTGCTTTTCTTGGCCTGCTCTTTGTCTCCATTGCAGCCAATGGCTGGTCTGCTTTTCAACAGACCGAGATCCTGCTGGATATCCATTTTGATGAAGAGCAGTTTGATGTCGATACTCTGTCTGCGGCAAATTACGGTGCTCTTGTCAAAAATTCCATGCGAACACTGTTCCCGGATGTCAAGGGACGCAGTGATAAACGAAAACTGTACAAACTGGTCAGTACCGGTGCTTCCTATCTGCTGCAGAAGATGGTGATGGAGGATAGCGGTCTCATCGGTACCACCCAAAAAATCTGGCTGCCGGCCGATGATGAGGTGGATATGTTCCTCAAGGGCTACATCCCACGGGATGTGGCGGAAAACGACAGGCGGTTGAACGATAAACAGATCAGCTGGATTGACAGTCTGACTGCCGAGGAACGCCTTGAAAAGAAGTTTAACAGTGTCTTTTTTACTGCCGGAGACTCCAGGGAACCTGAGCTTGCCGGAATCCGGGGAGCAGCAATGGGATCACTCTTCACCTTGGTGGTTACCCTGCTCCTCTCGTTTCCCATAGGGGTGGCCACTGCGGTCTATCTTGAAGAATTTGCGCCCCGCAACAAGTGGACTGATCTTGTTGAGGTAAACATCAATAACCTGGCAGCTGTCCCTTCCATTGTTTTCGGCCTGCTGGGTCTGGCCATCTTCCTCAATGTCTTTGGCATGCCCAGATCCGCTCCCCTGGTCGGCGGGCTTGTGCTGACCCTGATGACCCTTCCCACCATCATTATCGCCTCCAGGGCCTCCCTTAAATCAGTGCCGCCATCCATTCGAGAGGCTGCACTTGGGGTGGGCGCATCAAAGATGCAGGCCATCACCCATCATATCCTGCCCCTTGCCCTGCCTGGAATGATGACCGGAACCATCATCGGCATGGCCCAGGCCTTGGGTGAGACAGCACCACTGTTGATGATCGGTATGGTTGCCTTTATCGTTGATGTACCCACTGCTGTGACTGATCCGGCAACAGTGCTCCCTGTGCAGATTTATCTCTGGGCCGATTCTCCGGAACGGGCCTTTGTCGAACGAACCTCTGCCGCTATCATGGTCCTTCTTGCCTTTCTTATCTCCATGAATGCCGCCGCTGTCTTTCTACGCAGAAAATTTGAACGTCGCTGGTAACACGAGGCATAACCGTCCTCTAATGGAATCAAAACACAAACATAATAATCATCCGTTAGGTTCATGGATACTATACGTCTTGTCCGGAGCGGTTAAATTTTAATGGTATTTGTTTATTAAGTAAGGAGAAAAAAATGTGGAAGAAAGGAATTACATTTGCGGCAGCATCACTTTTTGCGCTTTCAACTGCCCAGGCAGCTTCCGGTCGTGATTATATCTCGATTGTCGGCTCTTCAACAGTCTATCCTTTTGCCACCACTGTTGCGGAGCAGTTTGGCAAAACCACCAAGTTTAAGACACCAAAGATTGAGTCCACTGGTTCCGGTGGAGGAATGAAGCTGTTCTGTGCCGGTTCCGGCATAGAAACTCCTGATATTACCAATGCTTCTCGACGAATCAAATTCTCCGAGTATGAAAAATGTCAGAAGAACGGTGTGAAGGAAATTGTCGAGATAAAGATAGGATATGACGGTATTGTTCTGGCAAATTCTAAGAAAGCAGGACAGATGACGCTCACCAAAAAGGATATTTTTCTCGGTTTGGCAAAAGACGTTCCAGATCCCAAAGGTGGAGAAAAACTGGTTGCCAATCCATACAAAACATGGAAAGAGGTGAATGCCTCTCTGCCTGACAGCAAGATTGAGGTCCTTGGCCCCCCTCCCACTTCCGGTACTCGTGACGCCTTTGTAGAACTGGCCATGGAGGGAGGCTGTAAGCAGATAGGCTGGATCAAGGCACTGAAAAAAACTGATAAAAAACATTTTAAGGCGGTCTGCCATACTGTACGGGAAGACGGTGCGTACATTGAGGCCGGTGAAAATGACAACCTGATCGTGCAGAAGCTGGAAGCCAACCCCAAGGCCCTTGGTATTTTTGGTTTCAGTTTTCTGGATCAGAACGGAGATAAGATCCAGGGCTCTGTTGTTGGTGGAGAGGCACCGACCTTTGAAAATATCGCAGCCGGAAAGTATCCCGTATCCCGGCCGCTCTATTTTTACGTGAAGAACTCCCATGTTGGTGTTGTCCCGGGCATGGCAGAGTTTCTGAACGAGTTTTCCAGCGATAAGGCCTGGGGTGAAGAAGGCTACCTGACAGATAAGGGGCTCATTCCCATGCCTGAAGAGGAGCGCAAACAGTTTGCCTCTGATGCCAAGTCGCTCAAATCGCTTGTCATGACTAAGTAGGCCAAGGATGAAGAGACTGAAGGCTGGAATGAAAAATAACCGGTCAAAGGGACCAGTTGTCTCCTGCCTTCAGTCTGCATAGCTAATTAAGGATTCGACCATGCAATCAATGACTGCCACCGTGAATATTGGGGATGTTCCTTTTGTAGGGGGGGAGAGTATGACCCGGGAGAATGTTCTGCAAGAGGAGAAAGTCGAGCGGGAAAACCGAATGACTGTTGGTGAACAGTTCGTGGATGATGCCCGTATGACCTGCCGGGATGTGGATGTCTACTACGGTGACAAGCATGCCATCAGGAATGTCTCCATTGATGTGGGGCGTAACGAAGTCCTGGCCATGATCGGTCCCTCCGGTTGCGGAAAGTCAACTTTCCTCCGCTGTCTGAATCGAATGAATGATACGGTTGACAGTTGCCGGGTCTTTGGCGACATTTTGCTTGATGAACTCAATATCTATGACAGGTCCGTGGACGTGGTCCCCCTTCGGGCCCAGGTAGGTATGGTTTTTCAGAAGCCCAATCCATTCCCCAAGTCCATCTATGATAATGTTGCCTATGGCCCGAAAATTCACGGTCTGGCCTCATCACGGGCAGAGCTTGACGAGATTGTGGAAAGCTCCTTGAAAAAAGCGGGTTTGTGGAAAGAGGTGAACGATCGTCTTGCTCAGCCGGGAACCGGTCTCTCTGGTGGTCAGCAGCAACGGCTTTGCATTGCCAGGGCCATTGCAGTACGGCCCGAGGTCATTCTCATGGATGAACCCTGCTCAGCCCTTGATCCCATTGCAACCGCCACTGTGGAAGATCTCATTGCCGAGTTGCAGGAACAGTATACAATCGTCATCGTCACCCATAATATGCAGCAGGCTGCCCGGGTCTCGCAGCGAACCGCCTACTTTCATCTTGGAGATCTGATTGAGGTGGGGAGTACCGACCTGATCTTTACCAATCCCCGTCACAGATTGACTGAAGATTATATCACCGGTCGATTTGGCTGATCAGGAGAGGTCCATGTATGGCTGCACCAGGGACTATCCACCTGGAGCAACCCTTCCCCGATAGGACCCCGGACGGCTGAAACAAAAGCCTCTCTCCAGGAATCCTGTCCATCCTTTGGTTCAAGGTGACATTGTACCCTGAACCGCTTCGTCCCTCTCTCTTCCTAACAGTAAGGGGCAGCATTGTTCTGTTCTGTTTTGCCACCTTCCCTAATCATCCTTTCCCGGGAGGCCGGTGAAAATAACCTTGTGTCGTGGAAAGCAGTGGGGTCAGAGGAGTCATCCGGAAGCAGGTCGTATCAGACAGACAATGGGAAGAAAGAAGAAGCGGGGAATTCTTCTTGGGGATACCTGATACATCCCTGTGGTGAATTTTCCCATCACTTCTCCCAGTTAACCAAAACATAAAGAGATCCAAACAAAATCATAACATGTCAGGTTTATAATAACGCTATAGATGAACCTCTTTTTGTGGGAGTGATATGCTATGATTTGTTTTTATCTCTTTCTTTGCATCCTGCTGCTCGTCATTGTCACGATCTGTTATTTCCGCAAGTTGAAATCCTCTATAATACCGCCTAATGCAAAACTCATCGTCGATGCCTGGAATTCAATTTCCAAACAGTGACAATGTTGCGTAACTCAGAGAGGTTGAGTCAATCTGCCGGACACCGGACTTTCCGGTGGTCAGTAGCCGCACCTCACTGTTGCCAGACTCTTCTCCCGTTTCTGCCAGAGATTAACAGAGGATTCTCTTTCCGGTCAGTTTGCCTGATCCAGTGGTGAAAAGAGCATCGCCCCTTGCCATGCCTCCCATTGTCTCTTATATTGAAATTTATCTTTACAGACTCGTGTTGAACTCGCAGCGATACAAGATAAATTAAAATTTTGGTGGCTCATTCCATGCAAACACAACTCAAAAAATCTTTCTGTCTCTTCTCAGTTGCTTCTTTCCTGTTGTTTTTTGTTTTTTCACCTCTGTACGCCGGGTCAGATAAAGAGATGCAGGGGTGGGGCATTGATGACGAATACAATCAATTCTACAACCCAAAGGAGTTAGATAAACTCAAGGGGACGGTCATAAAGTTTAAGAAGATAGAGCCTCTTCCTGGAATGTCCCAGGCAACAGCTCTGATCCTGGATGAAGGTGGTGACAAGATAGTGGTGCACCTCTGCCCTGCCTGGTTCGCCACAGCAAAAGAGACCGGAATCAGACGCGGTGACAGGGTGAAGGTAAAGGGAAGCTGGGCAGAGATTGACGGAGAGGATGTTTTTCTGGCCTCCAAGGTCAAAAAAGGTGAAAATTATCAATTCAAGGTCCGCCTGACCAAGGATGGCACCCCCTTTTGGACCATGACTCCGGAACAGTTAGCCTACGAACGCAGCCAGGAGTAGCTCAACTGGAGGAAAGAAATGATACAGGCCAGAGGGCTCTTATTCATCTCTCCTAGACTATCATATAAAACTGCTGGGCTCCGATCTGACAAGTAGGGTGAAAGACACTTACTTTACACAATCAGACATATCAGTAG
>CAYPEU010000058.1:0-18897 GCA_964409855.1 uncultured Desulfocapsa sp. | reverse complement strand
CTTTGCCGACCTGAAAGAGCAAGAGGAATTCACTGATGCTATTAAAGACAAACTGAACAAGGCTCTGGATGCCTTCGGTGATACCTTCAAGGCAACCAAGGGTCTTAAATAATAGAGGAGAACGTTAGACATGCCCAGTTTAAAAGACGTTCAAGACAAGATTGTCGGTGTAAAAAAGACCGCACAGATCACCAAGGCCATGAACATGGTTGCCTCGGCAAAACTGCGAGGTGCCCAGGAGAAGATGGAGAACTTCAAGCCTTATGCTGATAAGTTCAACGAGGCCATGTCCAACCTCTCCGGCGGCGGTAATACCGAGGCCTTCCCCCTTATGGAAGTAAGGGATGTGAAGACTGTCGAGTTGGTGGTCGTCACCTCTGATAGAGGCTTGTGTGGTTCTTTCAACTCCAACATCGTCAAGATGACCGAACAGAAGATTCGGGAGTATGAGGCAGAGGGCAAGACAGTGAGCGTAGTCTGCGTTGGCAAAAAGGCCTACCAGTCCCTGAAAAAAACCGGCAAGGTTCGTGTTCAGTATACAGACATCATGGCCAGTTTTGAGATGTTCAACGCCAGAGAAATTGCCCAGGATGTAGCCCTCAATTTTACCAATGGCGGTTGCGATAAGGTAGAGGTCATCTACGGTGAATTCAAATCCGTTGCCGTCCAGCGCCCTGTTGCCCAGGATATGCTGCCCATCACCCCGATTGAGTCTGAAGGTGAAGCAGCAACAAAGGCTGCCGGTGACTACATCTACGAGCCTTCTACTGAAGAGATCATGGATGTGATGCAGCCTCTGTACCTGAATGTAATCATCTATAATGGTATGCTTCAGGTTGGTGCATCCGAGCATGCTGCTCGAATGACAGCCATGGATAATGCAACGAATGCCTGTAAAGATATCGTAAGCGACCTGACCCTTATTTACAACAAGGCAAGGCAGGCAGCGGTTACCGGTGAATTGATGGATATTGTCGGCGGAGCCGAAGCCCTTAAGGGATAATAAACCATACGCAAATATAAGACTTTGAGGAGGGATAAATCCCGATGAGTGAGCAAAGAGTAGGAAAAGTTATTAAAGTTATTGGCCCGGTTGTCGATGTTGAATTCGAGGCTGGCAATCTGCCCAGGATCCTGGATGCCCTGATGGTCTCCAATCCAGGTATCGATGATACCCCTGACAACCTGGTTATCGAAGTGGCCCAGCATCTTGGTGACAATGCAGTTCGCTGCATTGCCATGGACGCAACCGACGGTCTCGTTCGCGGCATGGAGGCTCGTGACAGCGAAGCCCCAATCACCATTCCTGTTGGCGAGCCGGCACTTGGGCGTATCATGAATGTTGTTGGACGCTCTGTTGATGGTATGGGAGATATCAAGTCAGATAAAACCCTGCCCATCCATCGTGCCGCCCCTCAGTTTACTGACCAGGATACTGAGGTACGAGTCCTGGCCACCGGTATTAAGGTCATCGACCTCCTGGTTCCCTTCCCAATGGGTGGAAAAATGGGACTGTTTGGTGGTGCCGGTTGTGGGAAGACCGTTATCATGATGGAGATGGTTAATAACATTGCCATGCATCATGGTGGTATTTCCGTTTTCTGCGGTGTTGGTGAGCGAACGCGAGAAGGAAATGATCTCTACAACGAGATGAAAGAGTCCGGCGTACTGCCCAAGGCTGCTCTTGTGTATGGTCAGATGACTGAACCTCCAGGAGCCCGTTCTCGAGTTGCTCTGACCGGTCTCACCGCTGCTGAGTACTTCCGTGATGAAGAGGGACAGGACGTTCTCTTCTTCGTAGATAATATCTTCCGTTTCACCCAGGCTGGTTCTGAGGTTTCCGCCCTTCTTGGACGTATTCCTTCAGCTGTTGGTTATCAGCCCACACTGGCCACTGACCTTGGTGGCCTGCAGGAGCGTATTACATCAACCACAAAGGGTTCCATTACCGCTGTACAGTGCGTATATGTACCTGCTGATGACTTGACTGATCCTGCCCCTGCTACCACATTTGCCCATCTAGACGGAACTGTTGTTCTTTCCCGTCAGATTGCTGAGCTTGGTATCTACCCCGCTGTTGATCCCCTTGACTCCACATCTCGTATCCTTGATCCCAACGTTGTTGGTCAGGAGCACTACGATGTTGCCCGCGGTGTGCAGATTACTCTGCAGAAGTATAAAGATCTGCAGGACATTATCGCGATTCTTGGTATGGATGAGCTTTCTGAAGAAGATCAGGTTCTGGTTGGACGTGCTCGTAAGATTCAGCGTTTCCTCTCTCAGCCTTTCACCGTTGCTGAGGTCTTTACCGGTATGGCTGGTAAATTCGTAGCAGTAGAAGATACTGTTGCCGGTTTCAAGGAAATCCTTGAAGGAAAGCATGACGAGATGTCTGAAAACTCAGTATACATGGTTGGTTCCATTGCTGAAGCTCTCGAGAAGGAAGCCAAAGAGAAAGCATAAGCATATAGCGCAAAACTGGATAAGTTTCTTAACGAAATACTATTCTACAATACTGGAATAGTATTTCTAAGGAACTAAACTGTATACGAGGACAAATCAATGGCACAACAAATACATTTAGAAGTAGTAACTCCAAGCGGGGCAGTGGTTAGCGAGGATGTTGATATCGTTAATGCTCCCGGTTATGGCGGTGACTTTGGTGTGTTGGCCAATCATGCTCCATTCCTCTCTACCATCAAGATAGGTCTGCTCACTTATGAACAGGGAAAAGAAAGAGAGAGCCTGATGATCAGTGGCGGCTTTTCTGAAGTTTCCAATAATAAGATTACCTTTCTTGTTGAAAGTGCTGAATTTGGCAGAGAGATTGATGTAGACAGAGCAATGAAGGCCAAGGAACGAGCAGAAAAACGTTTGAGTCAAGCAGCTGCACATGATGATAAGTTTAATCAGACCAGGGCGGAAGCATCCCTGCAGCGTGCACTTGCAAGAATAAAGGCATCTAGGATTGGCTGATTAAGCAATCTCAGTCTGTTTGTAAAAGGTCGTCCTTCGGGACGACCTTTTTTTTTTGCCGACAAGAATTTCACTATAATAATCATCGGACCCATATCACACTATTTTGCTGGGGTAGGCTTGTAGCCGGCTCCTCAATGGTTATCACAAGGTTTGATCCAGCAATGAATTGGTTCTGTAAGAAAGTGGTTATGATAATCAAATAATTCACTCTCAAAATTGAACCACTGTCTATGGAAATCAGAATTTTTTTTGTCTGACTCCAACTCCAGACTTTCAAAATTCACTTTCCTGGGTTAAATATAAGTCAATTTGATACAATTAATCTATTCTATTGAGGTGTGAATATGAAAGCCAAGGAACGTATGGGGATTGCCAGGCAGATGCCTGTGGAGATGATTCCCGCAGAGCGGGTCAAAAATTTTGATGAAATTGTTGAGGGCTACAGTGAAGCCACTGCAATTCTAGAGGCAGAACGTTGTCTGCAATGTAAAAAACCTACCTGCCGGCAAGGGTGCCCAATCCATAATGATATTCCTGGATTTCTTCTACTCCTTCGCGAAAAGAAATTCGAGGAGGCCTATTGGAAGATCCGGGAAACCTCTTCCATGCCCGCAGTTTGTTCCCGCGTATGCCCCCATGAGTTTCAGTGTGAAGGTTCCTGTGTGCGTGGGAAAGGCAAAGGCCAATCTGTCTCCATTGGTATGCTTGAACGATTCATCGTTGACTGGATGGTGGAAAATAATAAAAATATGTACACCGAGTGTGCACTACCTGGTGAAAAGAAGGTTGCCATTATTGGTTCAGGCCCTGCTGGTATGACCGTTGCCTACCACCTCTCTCACAAGGGAATTCCTTGTACAATTTTTGAATC
Organism: uncultured Desulfocapsa sp.; assembly: GCA_964409855.1. Classification (GTDB taxonomy): domain Bacteria; phylum Desulfobacterota; class Desulfobulbia; order Desulfobulbales; family Desulfocapsaceae; genus Desulfocapsa. The sequence continues at coordinate 15,047 of CAYPEU010000058.1, read as the reverse complement.
TCTCCCGGTTTACGGAGGCATGCTCACCGTAGGAATTCCCCCTTTCCGCCTGCCAAGGGATATCATCAATGCTGAAATAGATGCCTTGAAAAGTTGTGGAGTCACCCTGCATACTGATGTCGTCATTGGTAAAGATAAAACCATTGAAGATCTGAAGGCTGAAGGTTTTGATGCAATATTTAATGGTGTGGGAGCGCATGCCAGCAGGAAGCTTGGTCTTGATGACGAGGAAACGACTGAAGGTGTGTTACATGGGGTTGATTATCTCAGGCGTGTCAATCTCGGAGAAAATCTTGACCTTGGCAAAAATGTTGTTGTCGTAGGCGGTGGAAATGTTGCCATTGATGTTGCCAGGACAGCACTTCGGCTAGGCTCTGAAGACGTATTTATCCTCTATCGTCGAAGCCGTGATGAAATGCCTGCCTCTGCTGCAGAGATACACCACCTGGAAGAAGAAGGGGTACGCATTGAATTCCTGGCCGCCCCGGTCAAGATCCACTCCGAGGATGGAAAATTAACCAAGGTAGAGTGCATTCGAATGGAACTTGGTGAGCCTGATGATTCAGGCCGTCGCCGCCCTGTGGTTCAGGAAGGTTCAAATTTCGTGATCAAAGCCGATTCCATCGTTCCGGCAATCAGTCAGAACGTAGAACATGCCGCAGATAAAGGAGTGGAGATCAATTTAACCTCCTGGGGAACCTACCACACAGACCCCCAGACTCTGCAGACATCCGTTGAGTACATTTTTGCCGGTGGAGATAATGTCCTTGGCCCGCAGACTGTAGCCAAGGCTGTTTATCAGGGCAAGGTTGCTGCCGAGTCCATTGTGCGTTATCTCAATGGGCAGGATCTGAAAGAGGATAGGGAATTTCTATGTGATCAAATAGACTGGTAGAAAAAGATCGCAACACTCATTTGTAGCCCGGAGTTCCAGTAGGAACTCCGGGCTTTTTTTGTGATGAGGGAAAAGGAGGGCGGATCAGAGGCTGGCAGTGGTGCTGTGTATGTAACTCTGAACACCTTCGGCAATTTCACTAGCTATGACATCAAGAAATGATTCCTGATGCAGGTAATCTGAATCTGTGGGATTGGTAATAAAGGCCATTTCAATGAGAATTGCCGGCATTTCAGCACCAATCAGGACATAGAAGGGGGCCTGCTTGACACCAAGGTTTTTAAAATCGTAGCCATTGACATCAGTAATGCCGCTGCAGAGGGAATTGTGCACATAGCCTGCTAGCCTGGAAGATTCATTAATCTTTGAATTCTTCATGATGTCGGAAAGGATATCCTGAAGGTCACTCATCTGGTGGGTAGAGGTCGCATTTTCAAAGGCAGCGACCCGCATGGCCTCTGCATTGGTGGTCAGGTTGAGATAGTAGGTCTCAAGTCCATGCACCTTGGGCGAAGGGTGGGCATTGATATGCAGGGAGATGAAGAGATCCGCATCATTGGTGTTGGCAATGGCGGTTCTCTCTTCCAGGGGGATAAAAAGATCTGTGTCACGGGTAAGAATCACCTCTGCCTGTGCTTGTTGCGCAAGGATTGGCGCAAGCTTTTGGGCAATCGTCAGGACTATGTCTTTTTCCTTAAGGCCAAACGCAGAGGCGCCAGGATCCTTGCCGCCATGGCCTGGGTCAATAACAATTTTCCGTATGCCAAGTCCAAGTTGCTGGGCAAGAGAGAGCTGTTTTGTGGAAACTGGTGGATCATCTGGAGTTGTTGAAACCGCTTTACCATTCTCTCCATTGACAGCCTTTTTTTTGAAATCTTCAAGAACAATGAAATGATCTTCAGGAGGATCCATGGAGGAATCTGAGATACCATTTGCTGGTGGTTTAGGCTTTGTTTTTGCAGGTTTAACAGGAGAAATTTCACGTTCACCACGCACGTCAATGACCACCCGGAAGGGATCAGGGAGGCTGAAAATTTTATAGCTGGAGATGCTCTCAATATCGAGCACTACCCGCACCACCTCAGGAGTGAACTGTCCGGTGCGAATCTGTTTGAGCAGTCCGTCTTCAATTGGTATGGGCGAGCGGTAGCGCGGCTCTATATAGGATTCCTGAAAATCGATATAGAGCCGACGGGGTTGGTCACCGTTTTTTTCCAAAAGCCTTTCCTGATAGGTGACCGGCCCGTTTGCCTTGATGACCACCCGGGTATAATTATTTGACGACCAGTACTTCACTGGCAGGACGTAGTTCAAGTTCTCAAGGTATGTCCGCTGCAACATTGCCTCGGGAAGCGGAATGCTATGGTCTTTGGATAAGGACTTGAGGCTGTCAGAGGCATGCGGATACATGTCTCCGTTCCGGTAATCAGCGATGATGCGGGTGAAAGAGTCGGCGGCTTTTTGCGGATCATTTTTCTCTCTGAGAAAAATATTCCCCACGGCATAGAGGGAATCGTCAGCCAGTCGATGGTCAGGGAAGAGGGCAGCCACGTCACGATAGTAGGAGATGGATTCTTTCAGGTCGATGGCAGTGTTGAAGCGTTTGTACATCTTGAGATACATACGGCCAAGCATGTACAGGCTCGGTGCAGCATATTCAGATTTTGGGCCTGCCAGATAGATCTTTCTGAAATTGCGAACTCCATTGAGCCAGTTTTCCCGGGACTTGCCCAGGTTGTTGTTGGTATGCAGTTCATTGTAATAGAACTTTGCCTGCTGATACTGTTTTTCAGAGGAGACCGTGTCGGAGGCAACGGTTACTGCTTCCTCTGCTCGGACGGAAGTATGGGAAAAGGGAATGAGGAAGCAAGAGAAGAGGAAAAAGATAGAAACAAAACGGTGCATTGCAGCTTGATTGGTATCCCGCGGGGAAAAGAACTGGCAGCGCATAGGGTGTCTGCCAAATCTTAGTTTAAGAAGATATTTTATACAAGGATTCTGCATTGTTGAAAGTATACATAAAAGCAGAAGGGAAGGCAAAAGAAAAGGCAGGGGTTTGAGTGAAATGGGGAGGAAAAGAGAGTCCTGAACAATGAGGGCGTGTCCCGTCAATTCAGGAACTTCAGGAGATCATAGACCACGTCCAAGGCCTGACGGGGACTGAGTTCATCTGCCTCAAGCTCCTGCAGGTAGAGACGGAGGGGATCATTCTCCGGGAGGGGAAAGAGAGGAAGCTGGCTGGGATGCGTCTGTTTGCGGAGCTTTTTTGGGGGGCTGTCTTTGACTATGGTTGGGGTTCCGTCCTGACTGAATTCACCTTTTTCAATATTTCTCAGGATTTCTCCGGCGCGACGGACAACCCGGTCAGGGACACCGGCCAGGCCTGCCACCTGGATCCCGTAAGAGCGGTTTGTTCCCCCTTTGACCAGTTTATGCAGGAAGATGATCGTCTCATTCCATTCGCGCACTGCAATGGAATAGTTGCGTACCCGCTCCTCGGTCCTGGCAAGATCTGTCAGCTCGTGATAATGGGTGGCAAACAGCGTCTTGACGCCCTTGTTGTTTTTCTGCACCAGGTCTTCGGCCACAGCCCAGGCAATGGCCAGGCCGTCAAAGGTGGAGGTGCCGCGTCCGATCTCATCGAGAATGACCAGGCTTTTTTCCGTGGCATTGTTGAGGATGTTGGCTGTTTCATTCATCTCCACCATAAAGGTGGACTGGCCCCGCCGCAGGTCATCCATGGCGCCGACCCGGGTGAATATCCTGTCCACCACCCCGATACGCGCTGACTCTGCCGGGACAAAAGACCCCATCTGGGCCATGAGTACGATGAGGGCTGTCTGGCGCAGTATGGTTGATTTTCCCGCCATATTGGGGCCGGTGATAATGAGGACCTCATCCCTCTCTTGATCCAGGTGTACATCGTTGGGGACAAACTTGCCGCTGGGCAGCGACCGTTCGATAACCGGATGCCTGCCTTCGATGATCTTGATTTCTTCGCCGTCACTCACCTCGGGCCTGCGATAGTGATAGAGCTTGGCGGTTTCAGCCAGGCAGGCGAGGAAGTCGATCCTGGCCAGGAGCTGACCGGACTGGAGCAGGCGGGAACTCTCACCTGCCAGTTTTCTGCGAATTTCGCTGAAGAGTTGGTATTCAAGTTCCAGGCGGCGTTCCTGGGCGCCCAGGACCTTAGACTCAAATTCCTTCAGTTCAGGGGTGATAAAGCGCTCGGCATTGACCAGGGTCTGCTTGCGAATGTAGGCCTCAGGAACTTTGTCTGCGTGGAGCTTGCTGACCTCGATAAAGTAGCCAAAGACCTTATTAAAGCCAACCTTGAGCTTGGCAATGCCCGAAGCCGTTCGTTCTTTGGCTTCAAGCTCAAGGATGAGCTGCTTTCCATGGCGCTGGATATGCACCAGTTCGTCTAGTTCCTCGTTGTAGCCTTCCTTGATCAGCCGTCCGTCACGGAGGGTGATTGGGGCCTCATTGTGGATGGCCTCTTCGATGAGCAGGTGCAGGTCGTCAAGGGTATCCAGTTGTTCACCAATGGTTTTGATCCGGGGGGCATCGCACTGGAGCAGGAGATCCTTGATGGCCGGCAGCCCGGCCAGAGAATGTTTCAGGGCCAGCATGTCCCTGCCGTTTCCGTTGCCGAGCACCATACGGCTGTTCAGCCGTTCCACATCATAGACAGCAGCGAGTTGTTCACGAAAATTATTGCGGATCTTGGCATGGTTGTGCAGGAATTGCACCCCGTCCAGCCTGGCGTTGATGCGATCCACATCCTGGAGCGGAAAGAGAATCTCCTGTTTGAGCAGCCGGGCTCCCATGGGGGTACAGGTCTGATCCAGGACAGAGAGGAGTGAACCCTCCCGTTTGGAGCCGATGATGGTCTGGGTCAGCTCCAGGTTGCGTCTGGAAGAATCATCGATCTGGAGGATGCGTTCCAGGTCTATGGGGGTAAGACGTTCAATGTGGCCGATTTCCGTCTTCTGCGTCTCTTGAATATAGTCAAGGAGGACACCAGCGGCAATAACACCTTGTTTGAATGCACTGCAGCCAAATCCTGCCAGGTTGGTCACTGCAAAATGTTCGGTCAGCAGTTCTTCACAGTGGGGGAAGTGAAAGAGCGGTGCAGGGCGACTGGTGATACAGAGGCCGGGGAGCAGGGTCTCGGCAGTGGTGACAAGAGAGTCCAGTGCTTCCTGCTCATCTTCATTGATCAGCAGCTCAGCCGGGGTCATGCGGGTCAGCTGATCTAAAATGGCCTCTGCCTCTCCCTGCTCATGGGAGAATTCGCCCACCAGGAAGGAGCCGGTGGAGAGATCAAGGAAGCTGATACCGTAGATCGTTTTCTTTCCTTTTTCCCGACAGGAGAGGGCGGCCACATAGAGATTGTCTTTATCATCCAGGACCTGCTCGTCGGTGACCAGGCCCGGGGAGATAACCCGGACCACTTCGCGGCGAACTATTCCCTTTGCCTGACTGGGCTCTTCAGTCTGTTCACAGATGGCCACCCGGCGTCCGGCTTTCACCAGTTTGGCAAGATAGGTGGAGGCGGCGTGGAAGGGCACACCGCACATGGGGACCCTGTTGGTGTCATTTTTGTTATTTCGAGAGGTCAGGGTGATGCCCAGGATCTTGGAGGCAGTCACTGCATCGTCGAAAAACATCTCATAAAAATCACCCATTCGGTAAAAGAGGATGGCATCCTCATGCTGTTCCTTGATTTCCAGGTACTGCCGGAGCATGGGGGTGATCTTTGCTGCCTTGGTCATTGCTTCTGTTCCTCTGTTTTGAGAAGTTCCTGAAACGCAGGCAGGAGCCGGTCATAGGTGGTTAAGAGGTGTTCCGGCACGCTGCGTACCTCAGCAAGTACGGCCATGAAGTTATGGTCTCCCTCCCAGCGGGGAACGATGTGAAAATGGAGGTGATCTGCAATGCCTGCGCCCGCGGCTTCTCCCAGATTGCAGCCCACATTTAGGCCGTCCGGCTGTAGACATTCCCGGACTTACCTGGTGGCCGATGAAAGCATAGCCATCAGTCCACTCTGTTCATCAGGTCTCAGGTCGGTGATACAGGCCAGGTGGCGAACCGGTGCCACGAGCAGATGCCCGTTTGTGTAAGGAAATCGATTGAGCAGGACCAGAGTCTGTGTGTCCCGGTAGAGAAGAAGTGTATCCCGGTCGCAGGAAGCCTGACCCTGCGGTTCAAAGAGACAGCCGGAGACCTTTGCTGCACTACCCTCTACATGTTCCATACGCCAGGGGGCCCAGAGTGTTTTCATGAGTCAGTCTCATCGAGTTGGTGCAGGGAGCCATGCAGACCCTCTGCATCAATACACAGGATGGCGTAACTGCCCGGAGCACCGTAACGGCCGGTGCCAAAAAAGGAGCCGGGGTTGAGAAAAAGGGTTTTTGCCAGTCTATGGCAGACAGGTTGGTGGGTGTGGCCGTAGACGATGCAGTCAGCAGTGGGAAAGAGATTCCACATCCTCTCCTCTATGTTGTGTCGTACACCGGCCCCGTGACAGAGGCCTATGGTGTAGCCATCCAGGCGGATCAGCTTTTCTTCTGCCAGGCTCTGCTGGGTGGGCAGGTTGCACATATTACCATGCACGGCATGGAGCTCTTTACCTTGAAAGACTTGCAAAATAGAGAGGTCTGTCAGATCGCCTGCATGGAGGATAACGGAACAGTCTGCAAAGACCCTTTGCACCAGTTTTGCAAATTCTGGCAAAGGCTTGTTGATATGAGTATCCGAGAGGATGCCGACACGGATCACTGAATAAAACCTCCTGTAAAAGACTGCAATTATGCTGCCCAACCTTGTGAATTGAAATTTGGTAACCATTATAACGAGAAGAGGAATGGGAAGCACCTGAAAAATTTTTTCTTTTGTTGTTTGTGATCTCTTCAACAGCTGATAGAATCTATCATAGACAACTTGTTGTTTTTAATGCAGAGGAGCACATATCTATGACCGATAAGCACGACACCCAGGCAGAGGCAGAGATAATCCACGAGGGTGGATCACAGAACGAGGTAGCCCTCCCCCACCAGATCCTTCCTCAACACCTGTATTTGATACCCATCACTGGAAGACCATTTTTTCCCGGTCAGATTCAGCCCATAGTCTTGGGGGGAGAGTACTGGAAGGAAACCATTCAGAAGATCGGGCACACGGAACAGAAGGTTGTGGGGCTGGTCTATACCGGTAATATTCCTGCACATGAGACAACCCCTGAGGATTTCTGCCAGGTCGGCTGTGTGGGGAAGGTTGTGAAACCCACCATGCAGGATGCGGATATCCACTTTCTCTGCCAGGGGGTGCAGCGTTTCCGCATTAAGCGCTGGATCAGTAACAAGGTCCCCTTTCTTGTGGAGGCGGAATATCCTTCTGAAGAAGAGTTGACCGCAGGACTTGAGGATGCGGAGACCAAGGCCTACAGTCTGTCAATCATCACTGCCGTGAAAGAGCTGGTCCAGACCAATCCCCTGCATGGAGAAGAGTTGAAACAGGCGCTGCAGTACTTTTCACCCAACGAACCCGCTCCCCTCACTGATTTTGCCGCAACGCTCACCACAGCCACTGGGGAGGAGCTGCAGCAGGTCCTGGAAACCATCCCCATCCTTGAGCGGATGAAGCGTGTGTTTCCCCTGCTCCACAAGGAAGTTCAGATCAGCAAGCTCCATGGCGAGATCAGTAAGGATGTGAACACAAAGATCAACAAACGTCAGCGTGAATTCTTTCTTCGGGAACAGCTCAAAACCATCCAGAAAGAATTGGGCATCACCAAGGATGACCGAAGCGCTGATGCTGATGAATTTGAAAAACGGTTGGAAGGTCTCCATCCGCCGCGGCCGGTCACAGATCGTATTGAAGAGGAACTGAAGAAGCTGAGTTATCTGGAAAAGGGCTCCCAGGAGTATGCCGTGACCAGAAACTATCTTGACTGGATGAGTTCAGTCCCCTGGGGTGTCTATTCCGAGGATAAGCTGGGAATCAAGGAGGCAAGGAGGATTCTGGACCGGGATCATGACGGCCTTGATGATGTGAAGGAGCGGATCATCGAGTTTCTCGCAGTCGGTGCCTTTAAAAAAGAGATTGCCGGTTCCATCATGCTGCTGGTGGGCCCTCCGGGTGTGGGCAAGACCTCCATCGGCCGCTCTGTGGCCGAGGCCATGGGTAGAAAGTTTTACCGATTCAGCCTTGGCGGCATGCGGGATGAGGCTGAGATCAAGGGTCACAGGCGTACCTATATCGGGGCCATGCCCGGGAAATTTGTCCAGGCCTTAAAAGAGGTGAAGACTGCCAACCCGGTGATCATGCTTGATGAGATCGACAAGATCGGCGCCTCTTTCCGTGGTGATCCAGCGTCTGCCCTGCTCGAGGTCCTGGATCCGGAACAGAATGCTGATTTTCTTGATCACTATCTGGACCTGCGGGTGGATCTGTCCAAGGTCCTCTTTATCTGTACCGCCAATCAGCTTGATACCATTCCCGGACCGCTCCTTGACCGTATGGAGATGATCCGGCTCTCCGGCTATATCACCGAAGAAAAAATGGCCATTGCCAAAAACCATCTCTGGCCCAAGGCCCTGGAACGGGGCGGCCTGAAGAAGAGTCAGCTCAAGATCAGCAAGGCGGCCCTGAGGCTGCTCATTGAAGGATATGCCCGGGAGTCCGGGGTGCGAAAGATGGAAAAAAATCTCCTCAAGATCGTGCGGAAGACCGTGGTTCAGCTCCTGGAAGATCCGGAGCTGAAGGTCTCTATTACAGCAAAAAATATGGAGAAATACCTGGGGAAACCCTTTTTCAGGAAGGAGTCGCTCTTTAGCGGGGTAGGCGTTATCACCGGTCTTGCCTGGACCGCTCTCGGTGGAGTCACCCTGGCGGTGGAGGCGACAGCCGTGCACCAGGAGGGCCCGGGATTCAAACAGACCGGGCAGCTTGGCGATGTGATGCGGGAGTCCTCGGAGATCGCTTACAGTTACCTCCGTTCCCATGCCACCCGCTATGGAATAAAGGAGGATTTTTTTCAAACCCATTTTATTCACCTCCATGTCCCGGAAGGGGCCACCCCCAAAGACGGCCCCAGTGCCGGAGTTACCATGGCCTCGGCCCTGCTCAGTCTGGGCATGAAGCGGCGCATGAAACGGAACCTGACCATGACCGGAGAACTCACCCTCACCGGCAAGGTACTGCCTGTGGGAGGGATTAAGGAAAAGGTGATTGCAGCCAAACGAAATGAGATCAGGGAACTGATTCTACCCGAGGCAAACAAGGGTGATTTTGACACCCTTCCTGATCACATCAAAGAGGGACTTTCTGTACATTTTGCCCATAATTACGACCAGGTGGCCAAGGTCGTGCTCTCTGCTTTAAAGGGCTGAGTGATTGGATGGACATTTGATTCTGTTCACTACTGAACAATGTGTCTTGGATGTAATACAAAAAAAGTGACGGAGGTTGACCATGAGCAGTCTTAAAGGAACGCAGACCGAAAGAAATATTCTGACCGCATTCTGTGGCGAATCGCAGGCAAGGAACAGGTATACCTATTTTGCCTCAAAGGCCAAAAAAGACGGCTATGTCCAGATTTCTCATATCTTTGAGGAGACGGCCAATCAGGAGAAAGAACATGCCAAGCGACTTTTTAAACTCCTTGAGGGCGGCGAGGTTGAAATCTCAGGTACCTTTCCGGCCGGCGTGATCGGATCCACTGTGGAAAATCTGGCTGAGGCAGCAGGCGGAGAAAATTACGAGCACATCATAATGTATCCAGGCTTTGCCAAGATTGCCCGCGAGGAAGACTTCTCTGACATTGCCGCCATCTTTGAGGCCATCGCTGTTGCCGAGAAGCAGCACGAAAAAAGGTACAGAGCCCTGATAGCCAATATCGAGAGTGGCATGGTCTTCAAACGCGAAGAAAAGGTGATCTGGCGCTGCAGAAACTGCGGATATCTGCACGAGGGAGAGGCTGCTCTGGAAACATGTCCGGCCTGCGATCATCCCCAGGCGCACTTTGAACTGCTTGGCGAAAACTGGTAACCATATGGCCTCCTGACTCATTGCAGGGACCTCTCATGAGAGGGTGCATTCCTGTTTTTGGGCAATGGTTGAAAGAAGATGAGAAAAAGAAACCTGCTGCTCGCTGGTGTTGCAGTCTTGGCGTATGTGGTTTTTCAGGGACAGGGACGTTTTCTGCCCATTCCCTTCTCATGGACTCAAGTTTCTGACACTGCTCTCCAGCATGCGTATACCAATAAACAAAGTGATCTCCAGGTGCAGGGGGAAGGTGTTGTGGTAAAGGTATTGCCTGATGATCTTCATGGATCAAGACATCAGAAATTCATTGTACGGGTGAGTCCTGAGCAGACATTGATGATAGCCCACAATATTGATCTCGCGCCTAGGATCGAAGGATTAAGGAAGGGGGACAGAGTTGGGTTCTATGGTGAATATGAGTGGACCACACAAGGCGGTGTTCTCCACTGGACACATCTCGATCCAAGTGGGCGCCATATCAGTGGCTGGTTACAACATGGTGGTAAAACCTACCGATAAGAATGAAGAGCAGTGTGAAATTCTGAGTTTTAACGATCTTGTTGAAAATGATAAAATTATTGCAAAGAAGAATTGTCAGGAGTGCAGCCCACTCCCTGCAGGGATTGTTGGCCACCTGGAAGGGAGAAGAAGCCTTTCGGGTGGAACTGATTCTGGCCCTGTTTCTCTTGCCCCTTGGTTTCTATTTGGGCGAAACCAGGGTGGAAAAACTGCTTCTGGTCGGCACTGTCTTCCTTGTTCTGCTCATTGAGTTGCTGAACTCCGCCGTGGAAAGTGTGGTCGACAGAGTGGGCAGCGAGCAGCATGAACTGTCAGGTCGGGCCAAGGATCAGGGGTCTGCTGCAGTTCTGCTCTCCTTCGTTCTGTTGGTATCTGTCTGGGGAACTCTGTTATGGCCCTGAATAATAGGGTTGTTTGTGAATGTGGAGGAACAGTATGATTGTCGGCATCCTGAAAGAGATTAAGGCTGAAGAGAATCGGGTTGCGATGACCCCGTCCGGGGTCGAGATATTGGTACATCATGGCCACCAGGTTCTGGTGGAAAAGGGGGCAGGCCAGGGCAGCGGTTTTGATGATGAGCAGTATCTCCTGTCCGGGGCTGAGATCCTGGATGAGGCAGACAAGGTGTATGCTGCTGCTGAGATGGTTATGCACGTCAAGGAACCGCAGCCCTCGGAGTATGGGATGATCCGGGAGGGTCAGATCGTCTTTACCTATTTTCACTTTGCCGCTGCAGAAGAGTTGACCCGGGCCATGCTCGACCGGAGGGCAGTCTGTATAGCCTATGAGACCATCGAAGGGAGTGACGGGAGCCTGCCCCTGCTCACCCCCATGAGCGAGGTGGCCGGCAGGATGGCGGCCCAGCAGGCAGCCAAGTACGTGGAACGTGCCCAGGGAGGGCGTGGGATCCTTCTTGGCGGGGTGCCTGGAGTGGCTCCGGCCACGGTCCTGGTCATCGGCGGCGGGGTGGTGGGAACCCATGCCGCGCAGATGGCATGCGGACTGGGAGCCAAGGTGTATCTCCTGGATATGAGTCTTAAGCGTCTTCGCCACCTTTCTGAGATCATGCCCAAAAACTGTTTCCCCATGATGTCGTCACCGGCAATCATCCGTGAACTGGTTCAGCAAGCTGATATTGTCATCGGAGCCGTTCTCCTGCACGGGGCAAGGGCTCCGAAGCTGATCAGCCGAGATATGCTCTCCACCATGAAACCAGGAGCCGTGATGGTGGATGTCTCCATTGACCAGGGAGGCTGTTTTGAGACCTCCCGTCCGACCACCCACCGGGATCCTATCTACGAGGTGGACGGTATCATCCACTACTGCGTCACCAACATGCCTGGAGCAGTACCTCTGACCTCCACCATGGCCCTGACCAATGCCACCCTTCCCTATGCTCTGGATCTGGCAGGCAAAGGGTGGTGCCAGGTGGCCCTGGAAAATTCAGGTGTACGGGCTGGTTTGAACATGGTGAACGGAAAGGTGACCTACCAGGGGGTGGCTGAGGCCTTTGCTATGGACTACACTCCGGTGGAAACGCTGTTGCAGCAGGGCTGTTGAAAAATTGAACAGAGAGCAATTTTTCAAGATACCCTGTTGTCAGTCCCCTTTGCCTTCTGTTTAGTGGGAACGGCTGGTATCTGCCACCACAAAGGGGGTGGAGCGGACACCGATACTCTCCTTTTTGACCCAGAGCCGCATAAAGGGAATGACTTGCCCGGTGGAATCCACGATGTTTGTTAATTCTTCCACAAAGGAGATGTCTCGAGTGAAAAACTCGAAGTAGGAAATATTGCTGCTGTATGGGTCGATCACCAGGATAACCTTTTCCGGGTCGTAGGGGTGTTTCTGCGGGGTCCCGCTGAAAGAGACATGGGTCTGGCGCAGATCCTTCTCATCTTCGGGTTTCTGATAGGCCTGGATGGCGAACTCCTTGACTGCTTCAGGGAAATTCCTTAATACCATATGCCCCTCCTCGACTTCAGTTGGTGGTGAACTCCATAAAAAATATTCGACATTCCTTTCTCTGGTTCAGGGAAAACTAATGAGTGGGCTGCTGGTCAGGGTGATCCGCTTCCTGGCCCCTGGACCGGTTTGCAGCAGGTGCACCGTTGCCTGTTCCGTGTAAAGATCTTTGGCCGACAGGCAGTCCATCGGCAGAATAACCCCCATTTCCCTGAATCCTGCTGCAGTTGCCGTGTGCATGACAGCACCGTGGGCGGCTGTGCCGGTGACAATGACATTGCGGATGTTTTGTGCCTGAAGAATCTTTTCAAGATCGGTTTTCCAGAATTTGTCCACCGAGGACTTGACAATGGCTTCCCCTTTCTCCGGAGTGACCTGCGGTAATATGGTCTTGGGGGTTCCCTTGGAAGTCAGACTGTAGACCACCATCACTCCTGCTTTCCGCGCCCGGGCCATGAGGTCGGCAATACGGGGGACCGTTTCCAGGCATCTCGGACGTCGCTCCATATTGCAGGTGCGTTCTTCAATATCAAGGATGAGCAGGGCCGTGTCACAAGGGCTTATCGTCACCGGGGTCAATGCTGGTTTTTCCGGGGCCTGAGCCTCGCTCCAGACAACATCGATGGGCGTACTCTGGATGAGGTTTGGGAAAAGGAGCAGGGCTGTCAGAATAAGGGTGGCTGTGCGCAAGATGCAGTCCTCCTGATGAATGGAGTGAAAAAAAGACCTTTGTCTATTGTTATCATCAAAGGTGAATCTTCGTCAAGTTGAGCCCCGGATGTTGCCGACATCGACTGATGTAGGTTGTCCAACTACCTAGACTGGGAATATCCGCTCTTTAATCTTCCCGTTTTTGAGATGCGCAGAGGCTTTTTCAATCATACTCTTCTCAATGGCAACATAACTTTGACGGTCATAGATATCTGTCTCCCCAACGTTGCTCTGTTTTTCAAACTCCGGAATAGATCAACACGATCCAGCGATCGCCTTTGAAGAGTCCATCGCCCCAGGCAGCCTCAAGGTCGGCCAGAGGGTTGGTGTCTGCCGCTTCCTGGGCTGTTTTCCCGTCCGCTTTAAGTCTTCTCAGCCGTTCATAGGCGGTCCCAAGCATCTGACGGTAACTTGTTAACTGTTTTTTGTCCCCTAAGGGTCCGTGGCCCGGGATGATTTTTGTGCTGTCGTCAGCCAGGGATAAGATCTTGTCCACTGCTACAATCATCCCCTTGAGGGAACCACCATGATTAACATCGATAAAGGGGTAAAAACCGTTAAAAAAGATATCCCCGGCGTGGATAACATTGGCCACCTGAAAATAGATAAAGCTGTCACCATCGGTATGCGCGTGCGGTGCATGTATGGCGCGGATGCTGTCGCCGTTAAGATGGAAACTGATATCCTCAGAAAAGGTCACCACAGGTAAGCCTTCTTGGGAAAGGCCTGCCAGCTTCATATTGAATTCCTCGAGAAAGGAGCCAGTGTTCAAGCGCTCACGCACATTATGGTGAGAGAAAATCAAGGTCCCTCCCTGACCCAGATTTTCGTTTCCGCCTGTGTGATCACCGTGGTAATGAGTATTGATGAGAAATTTCGGATAATGGCCGCCGACCGATTTGATGGCCGTTACAATTTTATCCGTTAGGGGAGCGAACTGGTCATCGATCAAAAATGTCCCATCTCCACCGGTGAATAAACCGATATTTCCGCCTTCTCCCGTAATCATGTAGATCTGCTCAGTGACCGGGGTAGGACTGATTTTCGCGTCCACAGCCTGTACGGGAGTTGCAAGTGACATGAACCCTGGAATGAAAACACATAATAGTGATAGGATGTGAGCAATCATTTCAAACCTCCTTCTGAAGTTAACTCCTGTTGGAATCTGAGGATAGAACGCTATCTACTATTGTAACGTGAAAATTGTAAAAATCTAACGAGTAATTCTTTTTCCTATGCCTGTTTCCGTGAAAGGCAGAATCCCGCCTGTCACGGAAACAATTCGTGTTTAAGGCCAAAGGATGAGCAACTCTTCCCTGAAACGTGGGTGATCATTCCCTGGTTTTCGATAGGAACTGGCTCAGCAGGGCGGCAGTGGCTGTGAGCAGGCCTGCCAGGAGATAGGCCTGGGAAAAGCTGCCGCTTCTCTTTGCCAGGATTCCTGCCAGGGAATTTCAGACACACAATATCGATTAATACAATAGCACATTGAAGATAGTATTGTGTCCCAGAAGTTTTCCTTATTTTTCAAGGCTTGCCATCAAAATCACTGAAAACAGGATTCTCTAATATTTTTCTATCAGCCCCAAACTTAGTGTGCTAAAGTATCATACGTTATTGTCAGGATCGTAAATTCAGTTGCCTAGCTATTCAACCGCACTGCATTTGCGTTGGCAGCATCCTGCCCACTGAACATCAATAATAGTGGTAGGGCTGCTTTGCGCATCCTTCATGTCTATGAATAGTTACACGTTTTATCAATACGTTATACAGAGAGCTCTTTCATGCTTGAAACTAAAATACAGACTGAACTTCAGAACAAAGTAAATAAAAAGATAGCACCGTTGTTTTCCAAATATAATATGGATTTCAGCAGCCTTGAGTCCGGTATGAAATGGAAGCCTAT
>CAYPEU010000057.1:0-19021 GCA_964409855.1 uncultured Desulfocapsa sp. | reverse complement strand
GTTACCAGTGCGATGATCCATACTGTGCTCATATCTGTCCAACCAACGCCTTGAGTAAAAGAGAAGACGGTATTGTCATGCTTGATGTTGAGGCATGCATCGGTTGTATGGCCTGTGCCGGTGCCTGCCCCTGGGGAATTCCTCAGTTTAATCCGGCAACCAACAAAATGGTCAAGTGTGATTTTTGTGTGGATCGGCTGGATCAGGGCTTGAAGCCCGCCTGTGTAACCAAGTGTACTACCCACGCCCTTAAATTTGTCACATTGCAGGAAGAATAGTATATGGTAATATGAACACAGAATGCTGAACGGTCTCCTTGAGCCGTTCAGCATATCTTGATATCTATATACTTTTGTAAAGCACCTACAGTGAGGGACAAAATGAAAAAAGAAATCGAGATGATTTGCGTTTCAGATCTTGAAGGATTTGATCGTGAGGTTTATGAGGCATCCAAGGCGGAACTCACCAAGCATCTGGAAAGATTTGGCTGGAAATTCGGCGACTGCGTGATCGAAGAGGATGACAAGGTCTGGTCCTGTAAACCTGCAGCCATCTGGTTTTTGACCCCGGATTTTGTATGCCACACCGAGGATTAGTAAAAGTATGTGAGCACTCAAGCAAATGAATAATATAACATGTTGAACTCTAAGCGTAGAGAGTTGTCCCTTGCTCTTCTGAGCTAGAAAATGGTACTCAATAAACTTTTCAAGCACTGGTCTTTCCGGATATTTGCCCCGGGAACCATTATGCGTGAGAAGTATGAAGCCTTTAAAACACTCCTGCGCTTCGATGCCCGCTGCCATGAACAGATGGCAGAGTTTCAAGACCTCTTTCATGGCGAACATAGAGAAGACCTGTCCCGGATTCGCAAACGCTTTGCCCTTTTCTCCGATCAGGTTGCCGGTATGGTCACCTCCCTTGAGGTAATGGCGCCGGCAGCCTATGTATCGTTAAAAGATTATCATAAAAAGTTCGATTTCTATGTCAGGTTTCTGCTGGCTCCACCTGAAATCGATTTTGCCCCTCCTTTTGTCCTGCCACTTGGCGCAATAACCCCAGCACATAAAAATGTCGGCAACAAGGCGAGTAAACTTGCTGTCCTGGAAAACGATCTTGCTGCCCCTGTCCCCCATGGTTTTAGTGTAACAGCAAATGCCTACCACTACCTGATTGAATATAACAATCTGCGTGGTGAAATTGATGCGTTGCTTTCTGAATTGAATATCTCTTCGACCCATTCTCTGCAATGGATTTCCGGTCAGTTAACAGAGCGTATTCGGGCTGCAGAAGTGCCGCCGGATATTGAGCAGGCCATGCTTGCCTCCTTTGAAGAGTTGGAACGGGCAGCCAATAAACAGGTGGTTGTGGCTGTTCGCTCCAGTGCAATCAGTGAAGATGGTGAGTGTTCCTTTGCCGGTCAGTATACAACCCGGCTTGAGGTAACAAAGGAGAATCTCATTGCAGCGTATCTGGAAGTTTTGTCGTCAAAATATCTGCCTGAAGCCCTTTTTTATCGCATCAGTCACGGCCTGGGTGATGAAGAGACAGCCATGTCTGTGTTGGTGGTGGAGATGGTGCCAGCCAGATGCAGTGGTGTACTCTACACCCGTGCTCCATTGGAGGGCACCCAGGACGATGACAAGCTGCATCTCCATGTCGTTCGTGGACAGGGGGAAGCCCTGGTTGGCGGAACAACAATACCTGACCGGTATCTATTGACCAAGGAGAAACCTTGCAGGGTTGTGTCCAGGGAGGCGGCACAGCCGATTATAACTGAAGAACAGGCTGAAGTTCTGGGCACCTGGGCAATTGATATAGAAAAATATTTTAACACGCCTCAGGATATTGAGTGGTCGATCAATCATGAAGGCGATCTCTATTTTCTCCAAACCAGACCCTTGCATATTTCCGAAGCAAAGGAATCACCAGTGAACGCGGCAGCAGATCTGGAAGATTCTGTTGTGTTGCAGCATGATTGTGAACGGGCAGCAGGCGGTGTCGCGGCCGGTCCGGTGTATCTCCTTGATGAGAACCATCTGCTCAATGATGTTCCTGCAGGGGCAGTCCTTGTCAGTCGCGATACACCACCAGGCTATGTACAGGTGATCAGTCGGCTCGCCGGGGTGATTGCCGAGCGTGGCAGTAGGGCGAGCCATTTTGCCACGGTGGCCCGCGAATTTGGTGTGCCTTTTCTCGCTGGTGTCACCAATGCGAGGCAAGTTTTCGCTCATGACAGCCTGGTAACAGTGGATGGTGATCAGGGGGTTGTGTACCAAGGCAAAATTCAATCACTGCTCGGCAGAGAGACACACTCTTCAAAAGAAGGTCCGTATCATCGTATCCTCCGCGAAGTCCTGAAATTTATCGCGCCCCTTGAACTTGTTGATCCGGCAGGGAAAAATTTTATACCGGAAGGCTGCCGCTCCATGCACGATATAATCCGTTTCTGTCACGAGAAGGCTATTCAGGCCATGTTCTCTGCAGGTCGACCAGGTTCCGGCCGCGGGTCCTTGAGGTTAGTTACCGATACCCTGCCCCTTGATGTCTTTTTATTTGATGTGGGCGGAGGCATTGCAGCAGAGGCAAAGGAGAGCGATTCCATACCCCTTGCCAAGATTACATCGGTGCCCTTCCATTCCCTGTGGAGGGGACTGGCACATCCAGATGTGCAGTGGAAGCAGAAGCCCTTTGACTGGAATGCCTTTGATAAAATTGAACTTGCCGGCGGCGTCCCACCAGCCCGAGACAGCTTTGCTTTTGCAAGTTATGCAGTAATTGGCTCTGACTACCTCCATTTTAATATCCGTTTTGGGTACCATTTTACCATTGTCGATGTTTTGTGCGGGGAAAATGACACGGAGAATTACTGCATGCTTCGTTTTGCCGGTGGCGGGGGTGACTTTGGTCAGCGTTCATTGCGGATAGATTTTATCTCCCGCATTCTTGAACAGCTCGAATTTCTGGTGGAAGAAAAAGGCGACATGCTTGAAGCAAGACTTGCAGGTTTGCCAAGCACTATTTTAGTGGAAAAACTTGATATGCTGGGCCGTCTGCTTGGAGCCACAAAATTGATGGATATGGTTCTTGAAGACGAGCAGATGGTGACCAAGTCTGTGGCCGAGTTTTTTGCCGGCCGTTACTCATTTTCTCAGGAGGGCTAGCTTTTTTGTTGCACTGCACTTTTCTCACTCCCCTCTGTTTGTAATTTCTTTTTTTGCCCCCTCTCTTCCTCTTCTCCAGCATTTCTTCGATGGTGGGTGTTCGGTTGGAAAACTAGGCAGGATGTGGTAAACATTGGCCACAGAATGTTTATCCTGCGTTGGCAGTTTTTTTCAGGCTGCCTTTTTTTGTGTTTCTTGTGGTCATTGAGAGAGTATGAAAATAGCCCTGGTTCAGATAAATCCGGTGATCGGCGATTTTGCCGTCAACAGTGGCAAGATCCTTGCTGCCTGCCGCAAGGCTGTGAAAGAGGGATGTGGGCTGGTGGTCTTTCCGGAACTGGCCCTCCCTGGCTATCCACCCCAGGACCTGTTGGAGCGTCCGGCTTTTCTCAGGGCCCATGACCAGGCCCTGGAGCAGCTCTGCCAGGAACTGCCGGATCTGGATGTCCTGCTCGGTTGTATTGAACAGCGGCCACATTCGGAAGGGGGAAAGGGTCTGTACAACAGCGCCTTCCTCATTCGTCAAGGGAAGATTGTCCACCGGGTGCGCAAACAGTTGTTGCCCAGTTATGATGTCTTTGATGAAAAAAGGTACTTTGAATCAGGTGAACAGGCAGCAACCGTGGAAAGTAACGGACTGCGTCTTGGGATTACCATCTGTGAAGATATCTGGCACTCGGTGATTGAGGAGTATGGCAGCGACCCAGTGGCAGAACTTTTTGCAGGGGGGCAGCAGGTCGACTGTCTGATCAACATCTCTGCCTCTCCTTTCCAGCGTGACAAAGAAACCGTCCGCCATACTATTTTTCGCTCTCTCTGCAGCCGTTACCAGGTTCCCCTGCTCTATGTCAACCAGGTGGGTGGCCAGGATTCCCTTCTCTTTGACGGCCGCAGCCTGCTCATGGATTCTGACGGAAAAATCAGCGGCAAGTGTCAAGGATTTGTAGAAGACATCCTTGTCATTGACAGTGAAACCTGGAGCGGCCCCCTGCATGAACCTGCTGAGGAAGAGGGGCTGGCGGCAGTTCATGATGCCCTGGTCATGGGGATCAGGGATTACGTGGGCAAATGCGGGTTTTCGTCTGCGGTCATCGGCCTTTCCGGCGGCATCGATTCCGCACTTACCGCGGCCCTTGCCGTAAAGGCACTGGGCGCCGAAAATGTGCTGGGGGTGGCCCTTCCCTCGCCATACAGTTCCGAAGATTCCATGGAAGACGCAGCAGCCCTGGCCTGGAACCTGGGGTGTCGTTTTGAAGTGATCCCCATCAGCAAGCTCTTTGCCACTTTTCAGGAGAGCCTCCATCCTCTCTTTGGCGATCTGCCCGCTGATTTGACGGAACAGAATCTGCAAGCCCGTATTCGCGGTAACCTGCTCATGGCCCTGTCCAACAAATTCGGCCATCTCCTGCTTTCCACAGGCAATAAGAGTGAAATGGCTGTTGGCTACTGTACCCTGTATGGAGATATGAACGGAGGGCTGGCCGTAATTTCCGATGTTCCCAAGCAGCTGGTCTATGAGATTGCCCACTTTATCAATGGGGACAGGGAGATCATTCCTGACCGTACCATCACCAAGGCCCCGACAGCAGAACTGAAACCTGATCAGTGTGATCAGGATGATCTACCTGACTACGAGATCCTTGATCAAATTCTGGAACTGCACCTGGAGAAACACCTTGGGAGCGAAGAGATTGCGGCCCGTGGGTTTGATGGTCAGGTGGTCAGTGATATCCTGCGCAGGGTCCGGATCAACGAGTACAAACGGAAACAGGCCCCCATGGGTCTGAAAGTGACGAGTAAGGCGTTCGGCTATGGCCGCAGATATCCCAATGTGCAGAATTTCCAGGACTGAGAAATGAGTAAGGACGAGAAAACAAGGCGGAAAGCTGAAGGCTGGTCGCGGAAAAAGCAGCTCTTCCTGCTCCTGTTCCTCATCGTGGTTGGACTGCTCATCGGTCAGGAAATGCTGATCAAGCGGCCAGACCAGGTCCATATTACCACCAGCGGCCGTATTGACATGTGTCTCACCTGTCATCAGGAGGAAAAGCTCGACCCGGCCCATGACCCCAGGGTGATTGGCTGCGCCTCCTGTCACCTTGGTGACGGTCTGGCCATTGACAAGGATCAGGCGCATAAGGGCATGGTCCTCAATCCGGGTGATTTGCGGGTGGTTGAAAAGACCTGCGGCATTGAGGGCTGTCATCCAACTGATGTAAAAAAGGTGATGAACTCTCTCATGGCCACCAATCGGGGGATCATCGGCACTCTGTTGTACTACTGGGGTGAATCGGATTCCCAGGATACAGAACTCACTGTGAAAAAACTCATGGACAGCGGCGAGACCTCTCTTGCCCTGGATTATTTCCGTAAACTCTGCGCCACCTGCCATCTCTGGAAACAGAAAAATGATCTACCCGGGGCCCCTGATTTTTTCAATGAAAAGGGGGGCGGCTGTTCAGCTTGTCACTATCTTCTCCCCGAAGGACAAGAACGGCAGGGGGTGGCTGGTTTTGATGATACAACAGCCAGTGAAAAGAAGAAGATTCATCCCCTGATTATCAAAAAGGTGGATGAAGACAACTGTATCCGCTGTCACAACCGCTCCGGTCGTATCGGCATCTCCTACACTGGTATCTTTGAGTCCGAGGGCTACGGCACGCCCTATGAAAAGGGTGGAATGAGCTCAAAACAGCTACCGGGGCAGCGTTTCTACCTGGAGATTGCCGAGGATATTCACCACAAGAAGGAGATGGCCTGCATCGACTGTCATACCCGCAATGAGATCATGGGGGACGGCACCAGTTACGCCCACTATGAGGATCAGCTGGAGATCTCCTGCGAGATGTGCCATTCGGAAAATCCAGGAACCACCCGCAAGGGGGATCCGGTCACCAATATCAAAAAGAGAGACGGAAAATTTGAGATGACCGGCCGGGTCAATGACAAGGTGTATCCCCTGAATGGACCCAAAAAAGGGGTCTGCGACTTCCAGGGGCACAAGCGGGTGACCTGCGAGGCCTGCCACTCCACTTGGGTGCCCCAGTGTTACGGCTGCCATGCCAAGCGTGATGCAGCGGAAAAACATCTGGACAAACTGACCCTGGAAGAGACTGCGGGCATGTGGGAAGAGGGGAGATCCTATATCCGTTACGAAAAACCCATGCTCGCCCTGTGGAAGGACGAGGTGGTGATTGTCACCCCCGGCTGCCAGGACATTGTGACCCTAATTGATGAGGAAGGCAATGTCGAAGGCGGGTTTAACCGTTTCACCATGGCTGCCATCAATCCCCACACCACCCAGGCCAAGGGCAGAAGCTGCGCCGACTGCCACCAGTCCACCAAGACCGTGGGGTTGGGAGAGGGGACCGTTTCTGTGGATGAGGAGGGGAACTGGTCCTTCACCTCCCTGGATCAGGGCGTGGATACCCTGGTGGGCCAGACCGTTCCCTTTGACGCCTTTGTTGATATTGAGGGAAAAGCCCTGCAGCACGGCTCCCGCCCTGACCTCCGTCCTTTCAACAAAGAAGAGCTGCAGCGCATTCTCCGCGTGGGCCTCTGCGTCGGCTGCCACGACCAGTACAGCGATCCCATGTGGAAAGAGTACAACAAGGAGACAGTCTGTCCGGAGATGGAAAAGAGTGAGCATG
Source organism: uncultured Desulfocapsa sp. (assembly GCA_964409855.1). Taxonomy (GTDB): domain Bacteria; phylum Desulfobacterota; class Desulfobulbia; order Desulfobulbales; family Desulfocapsaceae; genus Desulfocapsa. The sequence continues at coordinate 12,213 of CAYPEU010000057.1, read as the reverse complement.
AAATTCAGTTATTGCGTGGAGTGAAGAAAAGCAATTGACTCCGAATTGATAGGTTAATGGTAATTACTATATATTGTGGTAAAGTTGTTAGAATAGTAACTTGAAAAGCGATTCCTTATTGTCTCACCTATGGCAGACAACATGATATCATTACAGCAAAAGGTGACAGTTTCTCCCGAGGTGTTGTCCCAGGAAGTGGACGGAGAAACCGTACTGCTTGACTTGAAGAGCGAAAGCTACTTCGGGCTGGATGAAGTCGGTAATCGCATCTGGCAGCTGCTCAATGGCGGCAGCAATCTGCAGGCTGTTTTTGACACCTTGCTTGCTGAATATGATGTGGATGGGCAAGAGTTGAAAAAAGATTTGCAGGTCCATATAGCACACCTCGTTGAAGCGGGATTGATTTCCCTGGATCCTGCGGAATAGTGAGATGAATAAACGTGTTGCCCAGCTGAAGGCATTATCCTGGTATGAGTGGCAGTTGCTTCTTACCGCCATGCTGCTGTTGCCTCTCACTGCATTGGCACTGCGTCTGTTCGGGTTTAAACGCACCCAGACCTTTATGTCTCGTTTCGTTCATGCTGATCGGGGTATGAATTTACCCAAAGGGTGTGGATTGCAAGAAGTAAGAGGAATTGCCCGTATGGTGGGGGTGGCAGCCAGGCACGGCTTCTATCGTGCCAACTGCCTGAAACAGTCACTGGTGCTCTGGTGGCTGCTCACCCGACGCGGGATTCTATCCGAGATCAAGATTGGCGTGAACAGGGCAGGGGCAGGAACTCTTAATGCCCATGCATGGGTTGAATGTGGCGGTCATCCTCTCAGTGATTCAGAAGATGTCCGGCAACAGTTTTCAACCTTTGAGCTCAATTAGATATCAGAAGTGAAATCTCAGAAGTGAAACATGATGTATCGAGTTTTTGACTTCTTAATCGAGAGTAACATCGCATTACCAGAACTTCCTGAAATAAAAAAGGGAACATCTTCTGTTTCGTTTCATTTGTCTCCCAACTCTCCACCAATCAATGAGGAACCGGTCTGGTCCCATCATTGGCGGCTTCCTGGAGGGGAAATCACCATTTCCTGTGCCAGAAAGGGAAACGACTATTACCTCCGATTTCCCCGGCTGGCCGATTTTTTAATCAGTGAAAAAGGTGATGAGATTCACTGTCGTCACTGGCCAGATGTTCCTAATGACACTGTTAGACATCTACTCCTTGATCAGGTGATTCCCAGGGTTGTTGGCCACCAAGGCCGGATCGTTTTGCATGCCAGTGCAAATCGCTTGGGCACAGGATGTATAGTGTTTTTGGGGGAGACCGGCTGGGGGAAATCCACCTTGGCAACCAGTTTTCACCAGAATGGATATCCACTGTTGACCGATGATAGTCTATTGCTCCAAGTTGCAGGCAAAGACAGTATCGGAATACCCAGTTACGCCGGTTCACGTCTTTGGTCGGATTCGTTTGAAGCAATTATGGGAGAACTCTCTGAATTTAAGCAGATGGCACATTATTCTTCTAAAAAACGTTTGATTTTTCATTCGGCAAGCGAGGCGCCTGAACCTAATGCACTTGTTTTGGCTGTTTTTATACTGGATTCCCCTGAACAGTTGGCAAGTACTGAGAATATTGACATCTCGCCTATTACCGGTGCACAGGGAGTTGTTGAGTTAGTAAAGAATTCGTTTTATCTGGATATTACCGATCGCAAAAAAATTGGTGAACAGTTTAAAGAGTTGGGCTCTGTGGTGACTATGGGCTTGCCAGTCTACCGTCTTAGCTATCCCCGCAATCATTCATTCTTGCCTGCCGTCCGTAATGCTGTAAAGCAAATAGCGGAAAAGAACCGCCAACTCCATTAGCATAATTTCTTTTTTTCTTGATGAGGGTTATAGAATTTGTGAGCGCAATCCTTGGGGTATACCATTTCGATAGTCGTAATGTTGATGAAACCATCCTGGCCGGGATGGCGACGTCAATGGCTCATCGTGGGCCGGATAATTCCGATCTCTGGCAAAATGACTTCGTTGGTCTAGGCCAATGCATGCTGCACTCCACGCTAGAGTCTCTTCATGAGCATTTGCCTTTTGAAGATAGGGAGAGCAGTCTGGTCATTACAGCCGATGCCAGGATCGATAATCGAGAGGAGTTGTCATCACGACTGGGGCTTAACGGTCGGCTGAAGAATAACATTCCCGACAGCCAATTGATTCTTGCCGCCTATAAGAAGTGGGAGAGGGATTGTGTATCATACCTATTGGGTGATTTCGCCTTTGCCATCTGGGACCAGAGGAGACGACAGCTGTTCTGCGCTCGGGATCATATGGGCATCAGGCCATTCTATTACCATTTCTCGAGTAATCTCTTTGTCTTTGCTTCCGAGGTCCGAGCAGTTCTTTGCGAGCCCCGTGTGCCACGCCACATTAATGACGCTAGGATAGCTGATTTTCTGGTTATCCAGCTCGAAGGAATTGACCAGACGAGCACCTTCTACGAGAAAATCTTTCGCCTACCACCTGCCCATACCATGGTTGTGACGGCCGGAAAAGTATCAATTAACAACTATTGGGAGCTGGATTCGAAATATGAATCACGGTTTAAATCAGACGAGGAATATGAAGAGGCGTTCAGAGAAGTTTATACCAAGGCTATTCATTGCCGCCTGCGTAGCCACACCCCTCCGGCTTCAATGCTCAGCGGTGGTATCGATTCATCGTCAATTGTGGGAATTGCGCGTGAGTTTCTTAAGAATACCGATCATGGTCCACTTCAGATCTATGCCGGTATCTCAGAAGAAGGGACTGCATGTCGGGAGACTCGTTATATTCAAAAGGTAATCGATTATGGTGGGCTTCAGCCTTGTGTCATCCAGCCTTCGGGGCTTAATGGATATAGGGAAGAAATGGAAGAAGTCTTCAGAATGCTGGGAGAACCATTTGATGCCAGTATGACGATGATTATTGCTATCTATATAGCAGCGCGAGAAAATGGAAATCGGGTTGTTCTTGATGGGGTGGACGGAGACCTTGTAGTGTCATTGTCACCTTCTTATCCAGCATATCTGCTTCGGCTCGGACACTGGAAAACAGCGACTCAAGAAATTGTAGGACAAAGGACAAATTATTATCAGGATATGCTGCCGCTCTGGAGGATTTGGCTTTCCAACCTACGGGCGGCTATGATTCCCCGATTTGTGAGACGACTGCGTGGTCAATTGCTTGTTCAGAGAAGGGCTCGAAATGCAATGAGGAGAACGATTATCAGCCCTGAATTTGCCAGGAAAATCAAACTGGAGGCTCGGCTGGCAACTATGGCCATCCGAGCTTGCAATGGACTCTGTCCAACAATGCGGGAGCAGCAGGTTCGAAGTCTTATGCATACCTATCTGACCGTTGGGGTGGAACGATATGATCGCGTGGCTGCTCTTTGTTCAGTGGAACCCCGGCATCCATTACTTGATAAACGAGTTGTAGAATTTTGTGTCAGTCTACCATGGAATCAGAAAGTCAGAAATGGCTGGTCAAAGTATATAGTTAGAAAGACAGCCGAGAAGACCTTGCCACTCGATGTTTGCTGGCGTAAAGGATGGGAGCAAATTGGTTGGATATTTACAAGTGCTTGGATGAAACTGTTTGATGCCGAGATTAATAGTTATCTTTTAACGAATGGGAGGCATGTACAAGAGTTTGTAAATCCCAAATTTTTAAATTGTAACTTGCAAGAGAAGATGTTAGGAACTGTTGTTGATAGTGATTATCGGAAATGGTGTTTGTTTTATTTAACGACATGGTATTGTAGATCTCTTCTGAAAGATCATCCGCAAGGAGAATAGATGAATGGCAAAAAAAACCTTAGTCGAAAAAAAACAACCAATTGACGGGTACAAGAAGCCATATGGTGAGCCTAGATTTTGGCGTTTTGGCAAGCTTTGTGATTTAACTACCGGAGGTTCCGGAACAGGTGAGAATTATATTGGAAATCCCCCTAAATGGGAGCCTTGGAATAAAGGTCATTCATGATGAACTCCTTAGGGGTTCGCTCAAAAAACAACTCAAATTCAAATCACTAGGGTAGGGTGATTGTCTGAATCAGCACTCTACTCTATCTCTTCCTTCATATCTGTTTCAAGTCTTCCATCTTCCATCCGTAGAATCCTATCTGCCAGGGCCAGGCTTGCCGGGCGATGGGTGATCAGAATGACTGTGCGCTGGTGCAGCAGTTCGTGGCATTCCTGGATAAAGCTTTTTTCGCCTTCCGGGTCGAACATGGCCGTGGCCTCGTCCAGGACCAGGATGGGCGGATCTTTGAGCAGGACCCGGGCCAGGGCTATCCGCTGTTTCTGACCGCCTGAGAGCTTGATGCCCTGGTCACCGATCAGGGTATTGAAGCCATCGGGGAGTTGCTTGATGAATTCCAGGGCATGGGCATTGCGGGCTGCCTGCTCCACAGCGTTCATGTCTGCCTCTGGCTGGCCAAAGGTAATATTTTCCCGCACCGTGCCATTGAGCAGCAGGACGTTCTGCTGCACCAGGCCTATCTGCTGCCGCAGGCTGCTGATGGAAACATTGCGGATATCGGTTCCGTCAATCTCTATTCTTCCCTGTTGCGGGTCGTCGAAGCGCATCAGCAGATGGATCAGGGTGGACTTTCCAGCCCCGTTTTCACCGACAATGGCCACGGTTTCACCCGCCTTGATATGCTGGCTCAGGCCCCACAGGACCTGCTCCCGTCCCAGATAGCTGAAGTGAATATCTTTAAATGTAATGTCGCCCCTGACAGGAGGGAGTTCCTCTCTGTTGCCAGCCGGCTCGGAACTGGTTGAAAAAACATCGATCAGCCGTTGCGCAGCCCCCCTGGTGTGCTGTACCTGGCCATAGACATTGGCCAGTCCGCTTATCGGCCGGGTGAGCATCATACCGTACAGGAGCAGGCTGACCAGGTTGGCGGCTGTGAGCTGCCCGGATTCAACCTGGTTGCTGGCGATCCAGAGCAGCAACAAAATGGAGGCAGTAGCAAGGAATTGAACAGCCGGAGAGAGCAGGGCCTGGATCCTCATGTAGCGGGTTGTCAGGTTGAGCAGTCGGAGATTGCCCTCCTGGAATCGCCTGGATTCTATCTTTTCCCTGGTAAAGGACTTGATCACCGGCAGCAGGGAGAGGTTTTCCTCAACAATGGAAAAGGTGTAGGAGTATTCGTCAATCATTGCCTTGGAGAGAGGGCGAATTTTTCGGCCCAGTACCTTCATGACCAGGAAGAAGAGAGGGACGAGTAATCCGGCCATCAGGGCAATGGTTGAATTGATAAGAAAGATAAGAACCAGGGCACCGGCAAAGGTGATAAAGAGCGGAAGCAGGCCGATCAGGGTCCCGGTGACAAAAGAGTTGATAATGGTTGCGTCATTGGTTATCAGCGTCAGCACTTCGCCATGCTTACGTTCGTGAAAATAGCCGATGGGCAGGGATTGCAGGTGGTCGTAGAGCCGGTTTCGCAGTTGGGCCAACATGGACTCACCTGTTTTGCTGGTCAGGTATTGATTGCTGAAGTTGAGCAGTGCCTTAAGGGCAAGGACTGCCAGCCAGCAGAGGAGAATTTGCTTCAGCGAGAACGCGTAAGCTGTCGATTCTGGTGTCAGCATGGCTTCGGTAAAACGTCCTGCCAGCCAGGGGGAAAGCAGTGCCACGCCGCTTTCGCAGAGCATCAGCATTGTGATAAACAGCAAAGTCCTGCGATAGGGAGTTGCATAGCTGAGCAGGTTTTTAAATCCAAAATGTCTTTTCATGAAGTTGCCTGAGCACGCGAACCAATGCAAATGAGGCGAGTTTTATTTGTTCGGGGATCAGCTCGTCAGTGGCTGAAATTTTTAGTTTTTTTAGGACGTTATCGCTAGTGAGAATCCGTACGAAATATCCTGAAAAAAGGTAACACTTTCTCCTGCCAAAATGAAGGAGAAAGTGTAATGAACAGGCAGTGCAACAGAGGCGGAAACCGGCCACGATGAGACACGGCAATAAAAGATTTCAATGAAGCTGTAAACGTTGGTGGTGTGCATCTTCCACTGCCTGAGTAGCTAGATTTTGCTGTTGCCTTGTTGTACCTGATAATCGGTTATGATCTGCCTCCTGTTTTTTCTCACGGGTCTATTTTCGCGCCATGTCTGTAACTTATTGATAGTGCATCGTTTTCTTGGTGCACCTGTGAAAGGCACTCTTCTTATACTTTCTCTTCTTTCTTTTTGCTTTTGTTCAGGAAAGGCTGCACCAATCATTCTTTCTGATTGCTTCCAGCTGTGATAGGATTTGTTAAGGAAAGAGTATGTTCTTCAAAAGAGGAAAGGAAGAAAAGTGGAATTTTTTTTTGGACAGGGAGATGAATAATATAGAGAGGGTAAACAGGATGTGTCCTGCTTATTGGATTCTGGAAGCGTTTTTTCTCTGTTTTTTTGTCGTCAACTTACTCCTCACCCCTCAATATGCCTTGGCCGAGCAGGGTGAGTCCCAGGCTCAGGTGTTTTGCTCCAAGTTTCGATCCAAGATAATTAACCCTTCTTCATGATGGTGACGAGTTATGAAAATCCTCACAACCCCGCGCATGGATCGTTGTATCGGATGTCATTCCTGCTCCCTTGCCTGTGCCCGCCTGGTCAATAAACGTTTTTCCTGGGAGGCTGCAGGGATCCGTATTGAGAGTTCCGGAGGCCTTTCTTCAGGGTTTATTGCCAAATGCTGCCTTGCCTGCGACTCTGCTCCCTGCGTTGCAGCCTGTCCCACCGGATGTCTGAAGCAGAGAACCGCTGGTGGTGTGACCATACGCCGCAAGCTCTGTATCCGTTGCGGAGAGTGTATTGCGGCCTGTCCTGTGGATGCCATAGCTGTAGATGAGGCTGGGGATATCTATGTCTGCCTTCACTGTGGTCGCTGTGTTGATTTTTGTCCCCACGACTGTCTGGAGATGGGCGAGGCAGAAATGCAGAAGATGGAGGAAGAGCTATGAGCGAGGAGATGTTTCGCGTACTGTTGGTGAACCTTGCCACCGGCAAGGGCAGGGTGGAACTGATTCCCGGCCGCAGCAGTGGCATTGGCGGCTCTGGTCTGGCAGCTCTCCTCTTTGCAAGCTACGGTGATCCGATAAGACCCTGGGACGATCCGGACCAACCCTTTATCCTGGCTGTTGGCCCCCTGACCGGACTTTTTCCCCTGATGAGCAAGACGGTCAGCGCCTTTAAGTCTCCCTATCACGATCAGTATACTGAAAGTCATGCCGGGGGGCGCAGTGCATTGGCCATTCGTTTCTCTGGCTATGATGCATTGGTGCTGCAGGGTAGGGCTGCCACGCTCTCCTGTCTCAATATCGGGGCCCGTCACCTGGAACTCAAGGAGAGTGGTTTCATGGCCGGGATGAACGCCCTGGCTGCGGGCAAGGTGATGCGCCGCATGTTTAAGGGCAATTCGGGACACCGCTCCATGCTCCGTATCGGTCAATCCGGGGAGATTGGCTCAGCCATGGCCTGCATCAATGTGGATACCTATCGTCATTTCGGACGTCTTGGTGGTGGGGCCGTTCTTGGTCACAAGAATATCAAGGGCATTGTGATTCAGGGGGACAGTAATTATCCCCTGCCGGAGAACAAGGAGTATCCTAAGCTCTTCAAAAAGATGTACGGGATGGTGACCGATACTGACATGCTACGTAAGTATCATAACTTCGGAACAGCGGCCAACCTGGAGAGTCTCAATGGGCTGCAGTCACTTCCCTGGCGCAATCTGCAGCAGACTGCGGACCCGCAGATCAGCGGAATCACGGGCGAGCGCTTTGCCGATGACACCCTGCTTCGCAACGGGGCCTGCTCTGGCTGTCCTGTTGGCTGCATCCATATCGGTTATCTGCGGGAACGGTTTGAGGAAAAAGATAACAGGTACCTCTATCGTCAGGTGGCATACGACTATGAACCCATCTTTGCTGTGGGCTCCATGCTCGGAGTGACAAAAACATTTGATGTCCTGCGCATCCTCGATGTTCTGGAAAAGGTGTGCCTGGATGCCATGTCTGCTGGGGTGGCCCTGGCCTGGGCCACCGAAGCTGCTGAGAGAGGTTTTCTTTCCTTGAAAGAAACCCTGGTTCCCCTCAGGTTCGGTGATACGGAAAGTTATCTAACAGCGGCCAGGCATCTCGGTACGGGAGCGAATGAATTCTATCGTCTGCTGGGTCTGGGAACCCTGGTTGCAGCAGACAGTTACGGTGGGGCGGATTTCGCCTGCGTGCTTGGTCAGGAGATGGCCGGTTATGCCACCGGAGAGGTCTTTTTTGCGGCTCAATCCCTGGGGTTCAGACATTCTCACCTTGATACCGGCGGCTATTCCTATGATCAGAAGCATAAGGAAAAAGATGTGGATAAAGCGGTCACTTTTCTCATGCAAGATGAACCGGGTCGCTGCCTGCTCACCTCCATGGTCTGCTGTCTCTTTGCCCGTTCCGTGTACAGTGAGGATCTGCTGGCAGAATGTTTGACGGTAACGGGCTATCCGGATCTGGCTTCAAATCTGAACCAGCTTGGTGAAAAAATTCGCCGCCATCGCTGGCAGCTGCGTTTTGCCACGGGTTTTAGCCCGGAAGAGATCACACTTCCCAAACGCTTTTACAGGGTCTCCACCTGGAAAGGGGGCATTGATACTGCCTATCTTGATGAATTGAAACGCGAGTACGGACGCCGGATCAGCGCCTTGGCTACTGGGAAGGAAGAGGAGCATTGAGCAGACCTCGCGGCAGCCACCTTGCTTAAGCTGCTGCAGTTGGCAAAGGAAAGGGGATCTGTAACGGCTGAAACAGGAGTTGTCCCTGCAGGCGGTTAAATATCTGGCTGACGGACAGCAGGAAATTGGAACTATTTTTTTCTTTCACCATTGATGGAAGAAAAAACAACAGGGAGCCATTGTGGACGATCCCATCATCCTCCTGTTTTTGATCCTCATGGCGATCTGTTTTCTCTTCAGGGTGCTTTTTGCCCTGTTTTATCCTGATAAGTTTGCCGAAGGCGCCCGCAGCAATCTCTTTCTCAAGGAGCGGGCAGAGGCCCTTTTCCCTGGCAAGGATGCAGAGGACAAGGAGTGGATGGAGTAGCAAAAATGGGGTCTGCAACTAGCGACCCATATCGCCAATGAAACTCCAGCCCTCAATATCTTTTGATACATCAGTGGGGATCTCCCCCTCATCAGCAACATCATCCTCAAACCTTCATCTGGGCAATAAAGGTGTTGGATTGCTCAATGGCTGTATTCATCTTCTTGATAAGAACATCGATCTCTTTTTCAAGAGATGAAAATTCAGACTGCAGCGAACCTATGGCCTGGGCATTGAGGTTATGCTTGAGGAACAGAACATTGTCGCGAAAGGTCTTCAGGACAGGATCCATGCTTTTCTCAGCCGTGTGCATGGAAGCAAGCATTTCCCTGTAGCGGGCCTTGGTTTTCTGCAGTTGTTTTTTGCTGGACCGGCGTAATTCCTTATTTTCATAGAGTTTAAGCTCATCTTCCCATTCGTCAAACAGGGCATCGGAGACGTTTTCGACCGATTCGATTCGATTAGACACCTTCTTGGCAGCCTTTTCACAGCTGGTATATTCTTTGTCCAGCTTGTCATAGGCCTTTTTCAGATCTGTATTCTTCAGCTCTACCACAGAACCGAACTGTTCCAGGGCGGATTTGAACTGCTCCTGTGCCTCTGCCTGGGAATCTCTGGCCCCTTCAACCCGATCAACCAGGATATCTCGTTTATGAACCCCGACTTTGTCCATGGCTGAATAATATGTGTTGGAACAGCCAGCGACAAGGAAGACAAGAAAGAGGAGTATTGAAAGCTTACGAACTGTTTGTTGAGCATAAAACATTGTTTTCTCCGTCATGAATAGGGCCATGCGCAACATGGCATAACAAATGATAGCTGATATCCTTAACATCCTTTAGTGTGGATGCAACGGCCTCCCGTTGTTAATCTTTTTGTAGGTAATGTTATTTTCATATATTTTCTCTTTGATATCATCAAGTTTTTTCATATTGGCATGTTCACGGACACCCAGGATACTTCGCTTGCCGTTTTCCTCTTTAAAGACCACCACGTTCCCCTCACCATCTGTTGCATAGATTGCTATCAGGTCGGTTCGATCAGCTGCCTTTTTTATCTTCTGGTCGATATTGTCGAGTATCCATGTACCCTCTCCTCTCTGCTCTCGCGGCAGGTCAATGCGATCGACATAGGCAAGCACCATATGGTTTTCGCCAGTTTTTTTGATCTTCACATATGCCAGTCGCAGGTGTGCTGCCGGGATACCGAGATGCCTGAGCATGACAAACTTGGCAATGGCAATATCTTCACAGTCGCCGCCAAATGTTGATATGGTCTCCATGGGAGTTGCCCAGTAGTCGGCTTTTTCCCAATGTGTTTTGTCGGCAATCCAGGGGAGGTGATGCATGGTGTCATTGGTGATTCGTAACTTTTCCTGGACGGTTTTGTCCTGGTTCTTGAGAATAATATTATGCAGGTATCGCATGCGTTTTTCTGCCTGAGGGCCATACTCTTTCTTGATATGGGTAAAGACATTTTCAGACCACGGCTGATAAGTGGCTGCGAAAACCTGGCCAACAGAAAAAAGAGACATCATAATACAAATAAGCAAACAGCGAATAGGCATCTTGCACCTCGAAAAGTTATTGTGTTTGTTTCGTTGGATACCCTGCCTGAGTTCCTCTTCCGGCATCCTTGCATCCTCTATTTTTCATTGCCGATAGAACGATTAAAAAAAACTGCTCCCAGTCCTACACCGATAATCGAAGCTACCCGAAAGCGTCACAAGTGCATTAGTTAGTGGCCGGTCACCGGCAAAGATGGCTCCATCCCTTTTTTTGCCTTCCTGCTCTTCTGCAGTTAAGCCAATCAGGCTGCAACAATTCTTATTTCAAGAGTGATCAGATCAAAGACCTGATGCATGCCAAGGCACTCAAAAAAACGGGCCGACCCATAAATGATGTGCCACTGTGTGCGGTCCATGTCAAAATGCGCCTCAATGAGCAGCCTTTTTTCAGGTGTCTGGGGAATGGTGGCCCAAAAGTCCTGCTTGGCCTCTATCCCCCTGAGTTTAAGTGTCCCTTTTATTTCATGGTTGGGAAGGGTTAAAAAGGGTTCCTTGGCTGGTGTGGAGTGAAGGATCGTGAATGTCGCCTTTGGAAAGAGTCTGGTCAGGAAGAAATCATCGGATTTGAGATGATCAATCAGGACCGGCTGCAACTCATCACCTGCAAGGTTTATGTTAGTAATTGATTCCATGTCCATATCAAAGGTGCCGCTGAGGGTGTCATCCTTGACTGTCAGTTTGCCCGTGGAAATTTGGACGTTGCCAAAGTGAGACGAGTGGGCATTTCGTCCTGTCCATTGAATAGTGCTCTGCTCTGTGTCAATCCTGTATGACCGATCTTCCAGTATCAGCAGGGTTTGCGGATCCTCAGGTTCATCAACCGCTTCACCCTCCAAGGACAGGCCGGCAGAACGCCATCCTTCAATGCCGCCTGTCAGCACATGCACCTCTCTGTATCCCTCACCCTCAAGCTTCTCCGCTGCTTTGCCCGCATCCATTGATCCTCCACTGGAGCCGTAAAGCACGACAGCTGCATCTTTTTCCTCAATGATCGTCTTGATCTTGTCAATGAAGTCCACTTCAAAGACACATGCGTTTGTGGCATTGGGGAGGTGGACTCTGTGAAAATGATCACCGGGCAGGGTATCGATGAGAAAAAAGTTCTTTTCCTCCCTTATCCATTGCCGGACTTCTTCTGGGGACAGCAGCCCATGGGTAGGAGATTCCATAATGATGTGCCTCGCTGTTGGTATTCATCTTTTATGTTTGATGAATGTTCCCTCTTGAAATTCACGCAGGGCCGTCTCTATTTCTTCCTGGGTATTCATAACCATGGGCCCATGCCAGGCAACAGGCTCACCAATGGGTGTCTTCTTGATACGAGGAGGAATCGCACGCCATGCCCCTCTGTAGAGACTATCACCTGGTCACCGTCTTTGAACAGGACAATCTCTCCGTTGTGTGCAGAGGGGTCGCTTTGGATATCAGCATCGTTTCTCCCTTCCCCAAGGTAGGGGAAAGGGATCTTTTCCGGGGTCGAAATAGCCATGGCCGTCGATCACATAGGCAAAGACCGTATGCTTCTTTTTT
>CAYPEU010000056.1:0-19301 GCA_964409855.1 uncultured Desulfocapsa sp. | reverse complement strand
GTTGATCTCTCAATATATGGCTGTCCCATCAAAAAGGAAGAAGTGGAAGAGATCGTCACCAACCTGGTACTCGGTAAATCAATTGACCACCCTCGCTATCCCGTTTGCATGGAATGCACGGCCAATGGCAACATCTGTCTCTTCAACCTTGGTGAGCCATGCCTTGGGCCGATAACCAGAGCCGGTTGTGATGCCTGGTGCCCAAACAACCGAATGGGTTGCTGGGGCTGCCGGGGACCATCCGATGAAGCCAACCTCAGCCAGCTCCAGGAGATCATGGACAGCCACGGCATCTCCAGGCAGGCCATGTTTGATCGGCTCGAATGCTTTGGCGGCTTTAGCGCTGCAATCAAGTAAATAGACGAATAAACGAGGCGATCATGGGAGAATCAATACACTGCGACATCAAGATCAACCATTTGACCAGGGTCGAAGGTCATGGCAATATCCGAATTCGCATCAAAAATGGTCAGGTGGAAAAAGCCAGCTGGGATGTGGTGGAGACTCCGCGTTTCTTTGAAGCAATTCTTGTGGGAAAACATTGGGAGAATGCCCCTATTCTCTGTGGTCGCATCTGCGGCATCTGTTCCATCGGCCACACCCTTGCATCTATCAGGGCTATTGAACAGGCCTTTGGGATGGTCCCCAGCCTGCAGACCGAAAGACTCCGGTTGCTGCTCAAGCACATGGAGACCTTGCAAAGCCACATCCTCCACCTCTACTTCCTGGCGGCACCTGATTTTCTTGGCGCAGACAGTGTTCTCGACCTGATTCAGCCCCATGGTGATGAAGTCCAGCGGGCAGCCAGACTCAAACTGCTGGCCAATGACGGTGCTGACCTGATAGGTGGCCGCAGGCTCCATCCAACCAGGACGGTGGTGGGTGGTTTTACCATGTTGCCGGATCGTGTCAAACTTGCCATCCTGAGGCAACGCCTGCATGGTGCACTCTCAGATCTCAACAAGACGGCAGACCTGTTCGGCTCCTTTACCATTCCTGATTTCACCAGAGAGACCGAGTTCGTCTCCCTGGGGGATGATGAGAAATATCCCTTTATCGGCGGCCGGCTGATCTCCAGTGACGAGGTGGCCAAAGAGGAAGCAGACTATCTGGCCATGAGTAACGAATATATGGTCGATCACTCCACCTCTAAGTGGAGTAGGCTGTCAAGACCCAGCATGGCCGTGGGAGCCCTCGCCAGGGTGAACAATAACTTTGCCCTCCTCCATCCCCAGGCCCGGGAAATTGCCGGCTACTTAGGCCTGGAACCAGCCACCCACAACCCTTTCATGAACAATATTGCCCAGCTGGTGGAGTGCGTCCATGTAGTCCAGGACTCAATCCTCCTCATTGATGAGCTGTTGGCAGCGATTGGCAGGAGACCCGCCAGCAGGTAGCGCAGAGGGCAAGCAGCGGAACCGGAGCCGTGGAGGTTCCCCGGGGTATCCTTTACCACTGGTATCAGTTTGATGAAGAGGGGAGGATTACGAAGGCCGATTGCGTCATCCCAACCAGTCAGAATAACGCTAACATCCATTACGATATTATTGCTCTGGCACAGCAACTAGCACAAGAAGACAGGGCCGACCACGAGATCCGTTTGTTGGCCGAGATGCTTGTCCGAGCCTATGATCCGTGCATATCCTGTTCAGTTCATTAATTGACAACCGTCTTGTATAACAACAAAAAAAGTAGGCAGAGGCATAGTGCTATATAAGACAGCCCCACCACCTTCCACCGCCCCATAACTTTTTCTGCTCTGCGCAGGTATGGAGCCAGCCTGTGTAGAAAGATAACGAGGCTGTCTTGTTGTGGTTTTTGGTCTTCTTTTTCCTGCACCATACTCGTTACAGTACACCCAATCGTATCAAAGGCGGTTTTTCTCTTTTGGTCATCCCTCGGAACATCTCTTGTGAATGCAATCCGGCACCAGACAAGGAACAGGAGACTACCGCCCACAACCGGCCACAGCCCCTGCAGGAGTTTCATCCCCGCAACGGAATGGCTCGCAAAGTTCCCGGCTGCAGGCCACAGCCAGAGGGGGACTGCCACAGCTATGCAACTGAGAACGAAAATGCTTTGGCGCGCTTTCCTCCCCTCCATATCAATCCCTCGGCGATCCCTGATCACAGTCATAAAGTGAAGCATGAGGATGGTTGTACACATTGCTGTTACGGGCAGGAAAAATACACTCAGACCATACCAGGGCTCACCAAGGCTTATAGCGAGTTCCTTAAACGCGGTTTTGGCAATTGCACCGCTGGTAAAGGGCATTCCTGCCAGGGCCAGGGCCGGGAGCAGGATGGCAGTCAACTGCAGCTGCGACAAGGGCCTCTTTTGGCGTTCAACCAGATCATAGCCAAAGAACAGGCTGCTTTTCGCCAGGGAATGGTGCACAACATAGATGATGAGTACGGGTGCGGCATGGAGCCCTGCCTCCTGACTGAGCAGGCCCAACCCGAAAATAACAGTTATCAGCCCCATCTGACTTATACTTGACCCACCAAGCACAGCCCCTGCCTGTTTTTTGCTCAGGCCAACAATGACTCCATAAACAGCTGCAAATCCACCCATCACAATAAAGAGCACTGCCTCCTGCGGACAGGATACCTGACCCAGTGGCAGAAACCGCATCCAGCCCAGGATTCCCGCGTTGACCATGGAGCCGGCGAGTGCCGCAGCGGCTGGGATAGGAGTGGTCTGGTAGGCAGGAATCATCCAGCCGTGGAGAGGCAGGGCGCCGATCTTCACACCAAAGCCGACAAAGAGCAGGGCAAAAAGCAGGGGATGGTAAGAGACTTCTGCGATATCTTCAAGAGCGAGGCTTCCAGTGGTGTGGGTCAGGATGACCAAGGCAGTGAACAGCGCAACTTCACCGATCATCACCAGGAAAAGGTAGAGACGTCCGGCACTTATGGCAGCCTCATTTTGTTTATGAATCACCAGGCCATAGGCAGCAAAACTCATCATGGCAAAAAAGAGATAGTAGCCAAGCATGTCCCGGGCGAGGATGAGGCCGAAGTTGCCAGCCATGGCAGTCAGAAAAAACATATAAAAACGCGCCTGATCCTTATCATCCTGCATTAGACTGCGGCTGCTGAAGCTTGCGAGCAACCAGACAAAACCTGAGAGCAAGAGGAAAATTCTGCCGGTTGCATCAAGCCCCATTTGACCGCCCATGAAAAACCAGCCCACTTCCACAACCACATCACCAGGTGCTGTCAAAGCAACAAGGAGGGTCGGTACTGTTGCCCAGGGGAGTAGCTGCTGCATTACTCTCATCTTTAAAGCTGTACAGCAGAATGCTGCCATAATCAGGGGTGTCCCTACCGCCAATGACAGGATCAAGGCATGAATCGTTATCTCAAGGCCAGAAGAGGTCATAGGGTATACCCCCTGACAATAAAACGAACCCAGGCCAATGGACTGATCTGGGCGTTGGCCACTATACCTGCGGCCAAGACAATAAAGGCAGTTACAAGGGGAGGAACAAGCAGCATCAAACGGGTCTCAAAACGGCCAATGTAAATCTCTTCGGGCCATGCTCCCTGCTGTTTCCCAAACCAGGCCCTGATCAGGACCGGCAGAAAATACCATGCGTTGAGGAGACTGCTCACCACAAGTACCAGCAGCAGCCACCAGTTTCCTCCGGCCAGACCGCCGAGTCCTAGGTACCACTTGCTGATAAAGCCGATGGTAGGCGGAATACCAATCATACCAAGAGCCCCGATGGAAAAAGCTGCCATGGTAAGCGGCATGCGGCGAGCCACACCACTCATCTCACTGATACGGTGGATACCAAGGGTTTCGGCAAGGTTTCCTGCACAGAAGAACAGTGTGATTTTCATCAAACCCTGGTGTACAAGATGGACAAGAGCACCA
Source organism: uncultured Desulfocapsa sp. (assembly GCA_964409855.1). Classification (GTDB taxonomy): domain Bacteria; phylum Desulfobacterota; class Desulfobulbia; order Desulfobulbales; family Desulfocapsaceae; genus Desulfocapsa. Next base: position 15,419 of record CAYPEU010000056.1, on the reverse strand, counting down.
ATGACTGCAAGGGGCTGATCAACCAGGCTCATCCCCAGCGCAATATAGGAGACCTGGCTAATCGTTGAAAAGGCCAGCCGCCGTTTGAGACCATCCTGCTGCAAGGCTCGGATAGATCCATAGAGGACAGTGACGGTGGCAACAGCACCAAGCAAGGGCAGGACTCCTAAGAGAAGCAGATTCTGTGCTCCATACACATCCAGGACAATCCGGATAACACCAAAGGCCCCGGCCTTGACCACCGCTACTGCATGCAAAAGAGCACTCACCGGTGCCGGTGCAACCATTGCCTGGGGCAGCCAGCCATGCAGAGGAACAAGTGCAGCCTTGACCCCGACGCCGATTATGAGCAGGACAAAGATCAGACCCAAAACCGGACCATGGCTCTCAATATACAATGGAGAAAACCCTGCTGCTGAAAAATCCACTGGCCCGACAACGTCCTGCAGCCAGACAACGGCTACCAGAAAAACAGCACCGCCGCCAAAGGCATAGAAGAGATAATTGCGTCCTGCCCGCAAGGATTTCTCAGTACCGCGATGGATAACCAACGGATAGGTGGCCAAAGTAAGCATCTCATAAAAGAGGAGAAAGGTGACCAGGTTTCCTGCCAGGGCAATACCGATTGTCACCGTCACACAGAGACTGAAATAGCCGAAGAAATGACTGCGGTTAGGTGATCCTTCAAGATAGCCCACTGCATAAATGGTGGTCAGCAGCCAGAGGACACTGGACAGAGTAGCAAACAGGGCAGACAGCGGATCACCATTTAACAGTAGCTCCACGCCGGGGATAAGCGGTATCCGAATTTCAAAGATGTGACCGTAATAAATCCCGGCATTCATAACCAGAACCAGTGATATCTTAACTATTGATCCGCAGAGGTTGAGCAGGGTGCGTAAACGATGCTTTTCCTCAGGCAGACAAAAAATTATGATGCCTGGAATAAATGAACTGAGCAGTATGGAGGCCAGGAGGAGTTGTCCAGAGTTCATGGCAGACCTCCCGCAAAAATAAGAGCAAGTTCACCATTCCCTTGTGACAAAATGTGCAGGGGCCAGGGGGCGAGCAGGCCAAGAAACAGGGCAATTATGGCAAGAACCAGAGCAGGCCACTCCATGAGCGGAGAGAGCGGTTCTCCATTCTTCAACGGTTCCCCTTCCGGGATGACGAAAAATCGTGACATGACCCGAAATACATACACCATTGCCAACAGGCTGCCGGTCATGATTACCAGTACCCACCACCATTGTGCAGATGCAAAGGATGAGCTGAGGAGCATCCATTTGGCAATAAAGGCGCCTGACGGCGGCAATCCCATAAGGCTGACTCCTGCAATACCATAGGCAAAGACAGTGATCGGAAGACTTGCTCTTACCCCACTCAAATCCTTGATCCGATCATGACCGAGGTGGAGATAAATGCTGCCTGCCACCATAAACATTGCTGATTTTGCACAGGCATGGGTCAGGGCCATAAAAATCACTATGGACCACACCTGTGCTCCCTCAACAGTCCTGCTCAGGGGAAAGGCGATGAACAGATAACCGAGCTGGGAAACGGTGGAGTAGGCCACCATCAACTTCAATCTGTGCTGGCGCATGGCCTGTATCGCACCCCAGAGAATTGCAATCGCCCCCAGTGTTCCCATAAAGTTCAGAGCCGGCAGGGTAACAATGGGAGCAAACAGTTCGAACCAGAAGCGAAACAACAGGTAAAATGATCCTTTGACCACCAGGGCAGAGAGAATGACGCTTACCGGAGCCAGGGCATTGGCATGGGCCGGTGGCAGCCAGAAATGGAGCGGTACCAGGGCGGTCTTCAGCAGCAGGCCGACACTCAGCAGGGCTAGGGCCGCCCGCATCCCTGATCCATTGGCAATCAGATGTCGCAACAAATCCAGATCCAGCACCCCGCATGAACGATAGAGAAAAACAACACCGAGGAGGTAGGTAATTGATCCCAGCAGGCTGATGAGAAGATAGCGAAAGGATGCACGCTGGGAAGCAGGTTTCCCGGAGAGTGCTGCCAGGGATGCTGCGGAGATCCCTATCACTTCTAAAGTAACATACAAGTTAAAGATATCATTGGAAAGAAACAGCCCGTTCAAACCAGCAAGCAGCAACATCCAAAGGGGCCAGAAATAGCGTTGCTGACGTTGATGTCGACCGGCACGTACCGGGTCGGAAATACGATAGGAAAAATACCCCCTGGCATACAGGGTGACCCCAAGGCCAGTGACTGCAGTCATCAGCAGCATAAGGAGAGCTGGACCATCGCTTCGCAGGGTGATTCCCAGGGGGGGCTGCCAGCCGCCGATATGGCAGCGCATAGGGCCGAAGACAAGGAATTGATAGATGAGGAGACAAACGACCAAAAAATTAGCAAGCACTGCGGCCAGGGCGATAACAAAGATCCTGCGGCTGAACAGGAAACAGAGCAGCCCCGCAATCAGTGGCAGCGCAACAGGAGCAATCATCCATGACGGAGTGGCTGCAGAAAAAATCACGTCCCGGTTTCCTTTGTGGTTTGAGACTGCTTTGTCCTTTTCAACAGGGCGATATTGGATGTCTCCTGTACCCGGCAGGCCAGGATCAGGGCAAGTGCCGTGACACTCACCGAGACCACAATACCGGTCAAGACCATGGCATGGGGCACGGGATCAATTTCTCCCTGCCCCAACGGGACGTAGGCGGTAGCAACAAGGATGAGAAAGACTCCGGTGGACATGACATTAACTGCCATAATCTTACGCAGCGGATGGGAGTGGATAATCAGGGTAAAGAGTCCCATCCCAAAGAGTATCAGGCCGGTCAGGCTGTAGAGCAGGGTGGTGATCATGGAATATCTCCATCTGGAAGGTCATCTTCAGGACGGCCACCACTAAAAAGCAGTGCCAGAGTTAGGCCAATGGAGAGTGCACAAGCGGCCTCGATGAGAAGAATCAACCAGCCAGCCGTTCCTCTGGGATAAGCAAGTAACTCACCGCTACTGAAAAGACACCACAGAGCAGTCCCAACAAAGAATAATGGCCCCAGGATCAGACCTATGCGGAGTACAAAAGCAGGGACAGCACCCACCCAATCCAGTTCACTCACCAGGAGCAGAACTCCTGCAGCGCCGAGTATGGCACCGCCCTGAAATGCCCCTCCTGCCAGGTGGCTTCCCTGCCACACCAGATAGGCTGCGACAAGACACATGACAGGGGCAAGGAGCCGGACAACTCCCATCTGTACCGGGCTTATCTTAGTTTTTCGGTTGGAAACAGGGGCCTTTGTCAGAGACCAGACACCAATTACGGCAAGGAGCAGCACCATCACCTCAAGCATAGTGTCATAACCGCGAAAATTGAGCAGCACGGCGGTCACCGGACTTTCCACGCCACTCTGCTCCTGCAGAGAAGCAACAACATCTGCAAGCCCGGGACTGGTACCGGGAAGACTGCAGAGTATGATGCCAAGCAGTAGCACCAGGCAAAAAACAAGAAACAAAAAGAATAGCTGAAAAGCATCAAAGCGTCTGTTTCTTTTCCAGGTCCGACCCATGATCCCCCTCCCTGTTCTCATCGTTATCAAGCCTGCGTTCTCCCTTTTGGGGTCGGCTCATCCGCCTCAGTGCGGCAAGAAAAAGCGGCCCTGTCAGGCCTGCACCAAGAGCTGCTTCAGCCAGGGCCACATCCGGTGCCCGCATCCTGACCCAGGCCAGGGCCATCAACAGGCCAAAGGAGATAAACAGGATAACCGCCTTGAAAATATCTTCGCTGTTCAACAGACGCCAGCCAAGCCACAGCAAGGTCAGCACAAGTATGATGTCAAAGCATGTAAGGATGGAATAGCTCATGGACGTGTCCACGGTTTAATTTTTTTCTGCATGGCGCTGCTGGCAATGAGATGACAGGAAGCAGAACTGGCAACCAGCACCAGCAGCCAGATAAGGAGTAGCTTTACTGTTATAGCCCAGCTCCCGGACTGGAGGGCAAGGCCTGATATGACACAGCCTAAGCCGACATTGTCTGCCTTGGTCAGAGCATGCAGTCGGGTATAGATATCTGGAAAGCGAATCAATCCCACGGTGCCGGAGAGAAAAAACAACAACCCGATTATGATAAACAGCGTACCGCTATGATAAAGGATATCCATGTTTTCTTTTACCGGAAGCCTGCCAGGTACGGCGAATAAAGGTGAGAGTGGCCAATGCTGCAAGCAGTGCAAAAACGAGTGCAATATCAATGAGTACGGGGTTGGACATTCCTGCACTTAAAAGCAGCAGGATTGCGACCCCGCAAGTGCCGAACAACTGCGCTGTCATCATGCGGTCAGCGGCAGTCGGACCCCTTAAAATACGAATCATGCCCACAGCAATGGCAGGCAGTAAAATCAAGGCAAAAAGGATATGGATCCAGCTCATGCTTCCTCCTTTTGCTCAATCGTTCCCCCCATCATGGTGGCAACATGATGCTCTAAGCCCTGGATGTTTGCCCAAATTGGCAAACCTCTGTCAAGGGTATGGATTATGACCCGGTTTCCCTGCAGCTTAGCACTCAAGGTACCGGGAAGCAGGCTGATGGTATTCACAAAAAGAATCCTGGCTGACCCTTCCGGCAGTAAAGTGGTATAGGAAACCAGACCAGGATCAAGAAGTTGTTGAAAAGAAAGGGCACGGTGCATAACATCAATACCGCCGCGAAAAGATTGGTGCAGAAAAAACGGGATAAAACGACAGATACCGGCCAAATGTATATTCAGCGGAGAAGCGGAAGCCAGCTTCAGGCTCAGGATGGAGGCAAACAGAACTGCCGGAACACCTATAATCCAGCTCAACCTGTCTGACCCGGCAAGCACATACCACAAAATCGAAAAGAGTAGCAAACGGAACAGGATCCGCCGGACAAGGGTTGCCAGGGTATGGTTCGTGGAGGTAGGACTGTTGTTGTGCATGGGCTCACTTTTCCTGTAAAAGAAAAATCCATTCTCTTCATTCATTTTCTTTGTTTTTACAGGGAAAAGTCAAGCTGTTTTTCTGCTGTGACAGTCACCGGGCACCCATGTTTTTTGGGGGAATTCTGTATTTCCAGCTGCATACTATCAATTTGATTTTCCGCCCTTCATCCTATATAATAAAAATGGAAGGAAATCCTTTTCAGCATACTCTGAGATAACTTTTTTCTCTTTTAATAGGGAGGTTGCCATGAAGATTGCCATTGTTGGCAGTGGTGCAATCGGAAGGCTCTTTGGTGCTTTTCTCGCAAAGGGTGGCCACGAGGTCATTCTTATAGATGTGGACCAGGGAGTAGTCGACGGAATTAATCGTTCAGGGATTGGCTTGATGGAATTGGGAGAATCCAATCCAGACACTGTAAAGGAACTTCCTGTCCAGGCCGTTTCAGACCCTTCCACCATATCTGACTGTGATCTCGTCCTGCTCACGGTTAAATCCCACGCCACACTTAACGCGGCCAAAAGTGTCCTCCATCTTATCACTGAATCCTCACCCGTTCTCACCCTGCAGACAGGCCTGGGAAATATCGAGATACTTGAGAAACTTATTCCTCCGGAATATGTCATCGCTGCCTTCACATTTATGTCTGCCACTTCTCTGGGAAATAGTCGGGTTCGGCACGGCGGTATCGGCAAGACCTATCTGGGAGAACTCAATGGCGCCTTTAGTCCCAGGCTGGAAAAAGTGTGTAAGGCCTTTAATGGCTGCGGCCTGACGAGCCAGATGGCTCATCGGATTATCGGCAGGCTCTGGTGCAAGGTGATAGTCTATTCGGCCATTAATCCTGTCTCATCCATTCTCAAGATTCCCAACGGCAATCTCCTTGCTAAAATGGAATCGGTCACACTCATGAAAAGACTCCTTGATGAGGGGAAACGAGTTGCTGACGCCTCTGCCATTGATCTGGTGTACCCGGATCTCTATGAACTACTTTTTGATGCCTGTCAGCAGAGCAGTAACAACCTGTCTTCCATGCTCCAGGATCTGCTCAATGATCGACCCACAGAAATTGAGGCCCAAAATGGGGCCATCTGCCGTTTTGCTGAAGAAAAAGGTGTCTCCACCCCTACTCAACACACCATGGTGCAGCTCATTAAATTGCTGGAGCGCTGGAAGCCCGGGGGCGCCCCCAATTTTTGAGAGGAAATAACTCTATTCGGTAACGACTAGGAGCTCGAAAACAATACCCTGAGGTGATTCAAATGGCTGTAAGGGAAAAATTGCTGATCGCAGTGGATGAAACAGAGACATCCATGCACGCCCTGCGCTATGTTGCCCAAGTGGCACGCGGTATGCCGGAGATGAGCATCTGCCTCCTCCATATCTACCCGGAACCTCCGCCAGATTTCTACCTGAAGGGGGGGACACTGCCAGCCTATCAGGAACAGCAGGATGCAAAGGCTGAGCGGGTGTTCAGCCAGGCCATGACCATCCTCACAGAGGCCGGAGTGAGCAAGGAACGGCTCTCCACTGACAATCGATTCGCCGAAGGTAAAACCATAAGTGAAGAACTCCTGGCCGTGAGAAGTGAAGGTGACTTTGGGACGGTGGTTGTAGGCAAGAGAGGAGTTTCACGGACGGAAGAGTTTCTCTTCGGTTCCATTTCCAATGCCCTTGCGCAACACAGCGTAAACTTCACAACCTGGATAGTTGGCAGCGATGATAATTGACTGGGATAACTATCCACAGGAAATTGGAGAAAAATTGAAACTCCACCGGGTGATGAAGAGCGTCCGTCAGCAACCCAGGATCTTTACCGACACCAGTGATTTCACCTCCATTACCTATGGTGACATCATCCATGTGGACGGCCGATATTTTATCGTATTGGGTCATACCCGCGAGGGACGTTTTGGGATAGACAGCCAGATCAAAACCTGGGTTCCCAAGGTGCAGGATCTGATGAGCAACGAACGATTTATCATTAAACTGGTCTTTCACGAAACCTATGAATTGAGTATCGGCGAGTTGAAAGTGACCTGTTTCAGAAGTCCTGAAAAGGAGGCACGGGTTCTGGAGCTCGTGAATGACAACCCCCACTTCATGCATGGCCGCTCGGTCCTTGATGAGGCAGACAACCTGGTACGTATTCTCGATATTGTTGACGGGAGACGGCTGGATAGCCATATCACTAAATTAGGAACAAGCCACAAGGAGTATGTCGCAGAGCATCTCAAAGAGATGCTGGTTCGTTTCCTCACCTCTGTATCCGGTATTCGACTGCTCCATGACAACGGACTGAAACACGGCGATGTCAGGCGAGACCACATCTTTGTCGAGCGCGAGGATAGCACTTTTCGCTGGATCGATTTTGATTATGACTTTTATATCCCGGAAAGACCTTATGCTATGGATCTCTTCGGTCTTGGCAATGTGCTACTCTTTATCCTGGGGAAACAGAATTTCAGGCTTGGCGATGTGGTCAACCATCCGGATATGGGAGAGACAGTCATGGAAACGATCACCACCAGCGACCTTTCCCTGCTCGCCCAGGACAGAATATTCAACTTGAAGAAACTCTTCCCCTATATCCCGGAATCACTTAATAATATTCTTCTCCACTTTTCAGTCGGTACCCAGGTGTTTTACAATTCTGTTGCTGAATTTCAAGATGCGTTACAAGAGGCAGTTGACACCCTGCCTTGATGTGGTTGCTCATATTTGATCTGACAGAATCAAGGGAAATCATTTTTATTCCCCTGAATGTTCTGTAATAAATTCCAGACAGTTGAGTTAATTTCCATGGGGAAGGTATGCCGATTTGAGGATCACTTAATATTATTTTCACTACTTGGTTTGCTTCCTTCTCGTATTTTCCTATAAATATTTTTCAGTTTATGTCGATATATTATTATCTAGTGTCTATCCAGAAATGAGGCGTTTATGGACAGGCACTATCTAACACAAACAGTACCACTTCAACGTAGTGGATATATGGAGCTCGCATGACACTATCAGCCACCCCAGACGCTGTATTTTCTAAAAGTCACATCTCTCACCAGAAAACTGGCACCGATACAAAGCAAACTGAAAAGGGCCGATCCAACCCCTCTTCAGAGAACAACCTTTCTGGAAATAAATTTGACGACAACGTAACACTCAGCCGGTCAGAAAAGGTGAACGCCTCTTCAAGGGTGATTGACGAAAAAGCAGCGGAAAAGCTCCTCCCTCAAATCGTAAAATCGATCCTTGCCCATAGCAAAACAGCCATATCTGCCCAGGCCACCACCACCCCCCAGGTAGCACAAGAATTTCTTACCGAAAAGTAAGCCCCCCTCATTACATTCCGTGAGAGGTGAAACCCACCTTCAGGGGGTGTCGGCCTATCTCACTGCTTGACACTAGTCGCATAACAACCTGTGGTAACAAAAAAAGTATTCACAACCAAATTTTGGCTCAGGTATGGAATATGAAAAGAATTGACCTTACGAAACAGCTCCTTTGTTATCCCAATGATGGCTGGGATGTGAGTCTGGTTATGGAGCGTTACACCAAAGCGTGTTTTATCGAAGTATTATCAGACATCCTTGAAAAGCATGGTAAGTTTCCGGTTGCCTGGGAGCAATCTGAAACCCGGGAGGGGTTGTTTGTTGTTAAACAGGGAGGCAGTTATATTGGTCACTGGAATTCAATTGAGAAAATCGACGAGTGCGAATCGATATCGATTGCCAGTGAAGATCTTGGCCATGCGCAGAATGCAGCACAAGTAATATTTCAATCACTCTTTTCAACTTGCGTTTGTTCGTGATGTGCTTAACAAGCTAGCTCAGCAAGGCCACGCACGTTTACTTACACCGTCAAAATAACTATGCTGAAGATCTCAATAGTACTTCTGCAAGAAGTGGGGCCAGATAAACACCATTACTGGAATGAGGAACAGAGTCGCTGCTTATAATCTTTGTAATACCACTGTCATTAAGCAGTTGCTCCGCATGGTTTATGAACAGAGCATGGGTAACCAGACATTCAACATGAGACGCTCCTGCCTTTTTCAGCAGGCCACCAATCACTGCCAGTGTATGGCCGCTGCTGACAACATCATCAACCAGAACAACCGTGCGGTCGGTGACGGATATTTCAGGTAACTGAATCTGAACGGTTCGATCTCCCAGGCGCTGTTTATGGGCAACAGCGTAGTCAAGTCCGGTCGCTTCCGCTATTGTCTGTACCCATTGACGGGATTCCTGATCAGGCCCCATAAGGATTGGCTGATCACTTCGTCGCCTGAGTAAATCTACCCAAAGCTCTGTTGCGGAAAGGTTAAAGCTTCTGGCAGGGCTGATAACCTCACTCAGAGAGTTGATGCGATGGAGGTGGGCATCCACAGTAATAATGTTATCAAACCAGTCACCAAGCCAGTTGCCGACAATTTGCTGGCTGATTGCCTGTCCATCCTCAAAGGCCTTATCCTGTCGCATATAACAGAGATAGGGCGCAACCAGGATTAGCTGTTTTGCACCAAGCCTGCGGGCCGTGGCAGCAGCAAGTCCGAGTTCCACAAGTTTTGCATTCGGATGATCCAGGCTGCAGAAAAAAATCACCTGTTCGGGCAGTTCAGGGGGGAGACAAACAAGATTTTCTTCATCAGGAAAGGAATGGATTGCCACTGGAAACACTCCATATCCTGTTTCCGTTGCCAGACGATCCGCTGGAACCCGGTAACCGGGAAATGCGAGTATAAGGGGTTTAGGGATCATTTTCCTCTTCTATTATAATTGGGGTGACTCTTTAGCAACTCTTCAGAATTCCACATAGGTTGTCGGAAGTTCTTCAGGAGAACCGATAAGATAACCTGAGTCTTTTCGGGCCAGGTTCAAGGCAAAGTTATAGTCTGCCTTGAATTCTGCATGAATAGTATAGAGCGGCTCACCAACGATCACGGGATCACCAAGTTTTTTTAAAAGATCGATCCCTGCACCTTTGTCCATAGGGGCCCCGGCCAACCTGGCAATGCGGTTAATCTGCAGGTTGTCTATCCCTATGATGACGCCCTCCTGCTTACAATTAATTTCGTGCACGAGAGGTGCGGGAGGTATGGGATCCTTTCGGACTCCCTGGGCGTTGATGATGGATTGCATCTTGGTCAGGGCACGGCCGGAATCAAGAATGTCCCTGGCAATGGAATAGCCATGCCCTCCCCTGATATCCGGATCGAATTCAAGTACCCTTCCGGCCAGACGAAGTGCCTTCTGGCGCAGATCCACCGGTGCATCAGGATCATTTTTTAATACCTGCATAACATCTCGAACCTCAAGCAGAGGACCGACCCCGCGCCCAACAGGTTGTCGTCCATCGGTAATAATAACCTCCAGCTGGATACCGATACGATCACTGACAAATTCAAAAAGCTTCCGCAACTGCAGAGCCTGGCGCATGTGACGCATTTTGGCTGTGGGCCCCACAGGGATATCAATAATCAGGTGGGTAACCCCTGCAGCCAGTTTTTTGGAAAGGATCGAGGCCACCATCTGCCCCATGGCCTCCATGCCTAAGGGCCTCTCGACTGTAATAAGGATATCGTCCACCGGTGCAAGCCTGGCCGTGCCGCCCCAGGCCAGACAACCCCGCTCCCTGCGAACAACACTATGAAGTTTATGCGGCGGAAGATTTACCTCGGCCAACACTTCCATGGTATCAGCCGTTCCAGCCGGTGAAGTGATGGCCCGGCTTGAGGTCTTGGGGATGAGCATACCGTGGGCTGCAACAATTGGTACCAGGAGCATAGTAGTACGGTTGCCTGGGATACCACCAATGCAGTGCTTATCAACCACCACGGGTTCCCGCCAGTTGAGACGTTCACCGGAATCGGCCATGGCTTGCGTATAGTGAAGAATTTCATCGCGATCCAGCCCGGTTTCCCCTGCAGCCACAAGAAATGCCGTCATTTCAGTCTTTGAATAGCGATGTTCACTAATGTCCCTGGTTATGGCTTCGTAGTCTTCAGCGCTGAGTCTTTCCCCGGCTATTTTACGACGGACCGCATCTATGGAATGGGGCCGTTCGGCATGATCCACCCGCACCAGACTGCCCTCTTCTTCATCCAGCTGTTCAAATGCCTGCTCCGAAAGGCCTAGTTCACCGGGGGTGACAATTGTATTGTCATGCACCACGTTTAAAACAGCGAGAATACTACTCCCGTTTATAGTTACCTTGATCTTGGAGAGGGCCTGGAATCCTTCGGCTCGATAGATCTCACAATCACCGTTGAGATAAGCAACATTTTCTTTATAGGTATCAATAGCGACCCGGCGCAGCCGGAGAGTATCTTGCGTTTGATTTTGCTGCATTGATAAATTTCCTATAATCGAGGTTTCGATCTTTACTCCATTGATCGTTAGGTTCCTTAGTAGGAGTAGGTATTTTTTATTACCCTCTATTTAATTCTATAGGATAGAGAAAGAGGAGTCAAATAAGGTTATTTGAGGGTTTTATGCAGGAAAATACAGGTCGAAAAGAGTCGGAATCCCCTTCCCACTGGTTATTTTTCATTCTCAAATGAAAAAAAATGGTCTATTCTAGCGTCTACTATTGTGATACATTCTTATTAGCAATAGCTCCCAGCTATTCCATGTGAGAATGCAAATGTTTTCTATTTATAAATACTATTAAAAAGGAGTTCCCATGAGACACGTTATGAAAGCACTTATCTTATTCGCCATCGTTGGCCTTGCAGGCTGTGCCAGCAACAGTGATCTGGAAGCAGTACGGGCTACAGCGAATGCTGCAATGCAGACCGCTAATGAAGCAAAAGCCGAGGCCCGTAGTGCCAATGATGCTGCCCAGGCTGCCAAAGCAACAGCTGACAGCGCAGAAAACAAAATCGAAAAGATGTCGAAAAAGCAGACAGGAAAGCACAAATAAGGTTCGCTTTTGGGTAAAACCCCGCCGCAAGTTCCATGGCGGGGCCTTATCACCCCTCGTAGCCGGAGTCCTCTGCCAGCTCATCCCCCCTGGCATTCTCTACCGCTAACTGGTCACAGCGTTCGTTCAAAGGATGACCGGCATGTCCCTTCACCCAATGAAAGCTGATATCAAGGCCATCTATAAGATCCAGCAGTTTCTCCCAGAGGTCAGGGTTCACAGCCGGGTTTCCATCAGATTTCAGCCAGCCCCGTTTACGCCAGCCCTTAGCCCAGCCCTTACTGATACCGTTTACCACGTACTGGGAATCTGAAAAGAGGGCAACAACTTCTCTACGAGTGGGAAGCGCTTCAATTCCCTTGATGCAGGCCATAAGCTCCATCCGGTTATTGGTTGTGTGGCGGTAGCCACCTGAGAGTTCACGCATCTCACCTTCTACCAGAATAACTACACCATAGCCACCAGGACCAGGATTATTGATTGCCCCGCCATCGGTATAGATTTCAATACGATCACTACTGGTTACCGGTTGTTCATAGGGAATATTTTTCTTCTTCTGCTTCGTCTTCCTAGTCCCGCCCCACTGGGGATCGTCCATCCAGTCCTCAGCTTCAGAGCGACTGGGAAACCCTTTGAACTTTGCTCCAGCATAGCCCTTGACCTGGGCCTCGGCCTCCGGCCAGGAAGTGTAAATCCCCGGTTTTCTGCCACTGGCTACTGCGTAAAACTTTTTTTTCTTGGCCATATCTCATCCTGGACAGCACTGTCCGGTTTAGATTGTGCAACAGGCATTACTGGCTACTTTTTGGAGCGTCATCCTGAAGATTTCGTAGCATTTTCTATCTCTTTTTCTCATCCTGTCTGGATCAGTCTTTGCGAGAAGCTCGCATGATCCAGACAGGATGTGAAAAAGAGTTGAAAATCAAGAAATCTACAGTCAAAGCGGAAAAAAGTAGCCAGTAATGCCGGACCTCAGGTTATGCAATTGTCTAATCGGACATTAGCGCACCCTGGAAAACAAAAAAACCGTCAGAAGCCATGCTCCTGACGGTTTTAAATGCTGCCTGTAAGGAATTTATTAATTAATCATTCCAATAATAAAAAACCCTATAATAACAAAAACAAAGAATACTCCAACCTTCACGCAGACTGAATGATCCTCTTCCGGTTTTTCATGCCCATGTCCGTGTCCACTCATTATACTTTCCTCCATAAAAATTGTTTCATAACTTTCAATACGAGTATATGAACAATTTTAATGCAGTTTGTCGATCTCTTTATTTATTTTTCTGGAATTAAATCCTGGTCGACCTATGGCCCCAATTCATCTATCTACTAAAATTAGCGGCATCGCTGGATAGTTATATTTTTTTTGGGGGGAAGGGAGACTCGCTGGAAAACTACGCCTTGAAGAGATAGGGGATATCGCAGAATCTTTACCCGTTCCCGTTTGTGCTACGGGAACGGGTAAAACTTCCTTCTATCAATAATTACAGGTTAGGTAGCCTGCCGGGGCTGCAGCTAGATGCTGCCGACTCCGTTTTCAAGGCAGTCATAACAGTGGAGAGTTCAATAAGGACACCCAATCCTTCCTGAACTTCCGGTCGTTTCATGGCAGCCATCATCCCAAAGATACCGCGTACCGGCGCAACATTCTGAAAATCGACCTCCTGCATCTTGGCACCCACCCGTTCGGTAATGCCAAGCACTTGTTCAAAGGCCTCAAAAACACCACGTTGCTTCATACACTCCAGGCGCTCCACTGCATCGTTGAATGCCAGTTTGGAGATCCCATCCGCATCTTTTTTCATCTCCATAATGGAACCGAGCATTTTCAGCCCGTCTGCCATATTTCCCATATTGGCAATAAACTGTTTGAGCAGCTCCTGAAGATTACCCGGCTCAAAGCCTTGCAGAGTCGTTTGTAACTGCTCCACCAGTTCCTTGAATATATCCTTGGAGTAGGGTTCAAAATCTTTCTTAAATTCCATTATCTGGTTCAATGATTTCAGCGCTTCGGCAAGGTTTTTGCTGGAGATTAATGTTTGGCCCACCATCTCACCAACATCTTCCATATCAAAGCGGCGATCCATACCGCTCATCTTCCCAATGGCACTGATGACCATATCATTAATCAGCGGTTCCATTTCCTGTTTGAGCTCAACATAGGGCCTTATTGCTGCTTTGGCCTCTCGAACCTCCAGGGTAAGTTCGTCGAGCCTGGCAAGGATTTTTTCTTCATTGGTCATACTCCCTCCCTCAATCCTGAACTTTGCCGGCCAGCGACATTTGTGCTTCAAGGGGCATCTCTTCGCCACTTACCAGTTTGTTCCAATACACCCACTTGAACATCATCTTGCCCCAGTGATTTGCCTTGGATTCGCCGAGCAGGGAAAAAGGCCCTAGACCCGGAAGGGGAAACTTGCCAGGAAGAGGCTCATAATCATAGTTGAAATCAATGAGTGCCGCCTTATCAAAACCGGTCTCGATGAAACAGTTGGCATGGCCATCGAAATCCGCCTTGAGCTCCTCGCCATTTATTTCACGCATAAAATTTTCAACCATTACTTCAGCAGAAAAATGGGCAACAGATCCTGCCTTGGAAGTCGGTAGGGTTGTGGTGTCACCAAGGACAAACATATTGTCATGGTTATCGGCTTTCAGAGTGTGATTATTAGTTTTCACATAGCCAACCTCATCCATGGCTACATCTGACTTGACAAGAACCCGCGCCCCCACATTGGGTGGAATGGACACCAGCAGGTCAAATTCGATCTCATCACCGGCTGCAGAAATGATCTTCTTATTTTCGCAATCCACTTCAGCGAGATCATAACTCGCCGTGATATTAATATTTTTCTTTTCAATGAGCTGGGAAAAGAAAGCGCTTGCTTTCGGTTTGGTAAAAGCACCTGGAAGCGGAGTGACCAACCTGATATCGATATCATCGCGCAGGCCGCGTTCTGTAAAGTAGGCATCGGCAAGATAGACAAATTCAAGGGGAGCAACAGGACATTTAAAGGGGAACTCAGCAATGTTCAGAACCAGTTTTCCTGATTTGAACTCACGCAGGGCACGGCTCAAGTTCACCGCACCTTCGAGGGTATAAAAGTCAAAGGCAACCTTCTGCCAGCCTTCCATCAGGCCGGGAATTTCTTCAGGAGCTAAAGAGACGCCGGTACAGACAATAATTTTATCATACCCATAACTTCCGGCAGTGGTTTCCACAATCTGTTTCGCTGTATCAATACCTACAATTTCATCAATGACAAAATTCACATCTCGAGCAATAAACTCACTGCGACTCCGGACAACATCTTCGGCCTTATAGATACCAAATGGTATAAACAGCAGTCCCGGCTGGTACACATGCTTATCATCCTTATCGATGATCGTTATTGACCACTCCGCCTTATCAAGCTTTTTTCGGAGTTTGTTTGCCACCATGGTTCCCGCACACCCTGCACCTAGATTTACCAACTTTTTCACCCTCTACCTCCCGCATCAGAAGATTTATCTTAGCTTTTCCATATGAAAAGCCGGTTTTGTATGATGTAATC